>JAADIZ010000110.1:58036-62502 GCA_013151055.1 Campylobacterota bacterium | reverse complement strand
ATGTACTCCTTAACTCCATCAGCATTGTAACTGCACCTTGGTATCGCACTTAATTTTTCAAAAAAATACAAAACATCTTTCATTTTTTTGCTCCTTTATTTATCATCTCTTAATTTTTTTACCGCTATAAAATATGTATTTCCCAAATATATAACATAAAAAATTGCTCCAAAAAATATAGCAAATGGTATAAGCGAAACTATATATAAAAGTAATGTTTTAGCTCTTAGAGAACCTTTATTGAAGTACTTTATTTGGTTATTTTCTTCTTTAGTTGTCAAGTTTGAACTTATATCAAAAATCATCATTTTATGAAAAAAATAGTATAGAGGTAAATTAAAGGCGATTATATTTAGTAGTGGGATAAAATAAAAAGGTATCAAAAGAAAAAACATCAACACCATAACAAAAGCCCATTTGATAACCAGAAACAGACTCTCAAATATATTTGAATAACCAATCATTTCAATATCTCTATAATGCCTAATTTGCAACTCTTTCAAAACAAATGGCGTCATAAATCCTATAATTATCACTGCTATAAATACAGAAGCATAAAGCACAAAAAAACCGCCTATGGCATACACCAAAAATCCAGCTAACCAAGAAGTTACTGAGTATTTCATCAAAAACTGAATGATAGATGAATTTTCAACATGAGCTGAAAAATTTTCACTCATAGGTATGCCATTTTGGATAGTTGTTTGTGTTGTATGGATATCCAAGCTTGTATTCATACTATCTAGTCCAGCTCCTGCTAGAACAAAAAAAAGTACATACATAATAATCAAAGTTGCGATAAAAGGCATAATCGCATACTTTAACATCTTTGGTGTAAAAAAATCTCTAATACTTAAGGCAAATATACTCATACTTTACTCCATAATTTTTCATTTAATTTTAACTCTTTAACAACTCCGATAGCTAAATGCAAAGTTTGAACATATTCCATGGCAACTTTATAATCTAAAAGTGTCCTAAAAACTGCTGGTTCAAACAAGTCTTTTCCATAATCAATAGCTATAAAAATTTGCTCAAATACAAAAGAGACATAAAGTTTATGTTTCGTTTTCTTCTTAAACTCCAGCAGTCTTTCCATCAAAGTGTGATTTAGTATGTATCTAGCTTCAATCTGATCACTACCATAAACTACGAACTCTTTTTCAAACTCTGGGTTATCCATCTTTATCAATTCATTTCTGTTGATATTGTGAGATTGTAGCCAATTTCCTATTAAACCACCAAAAGCATTTTGAGCACAATCTGGCAAAATCACTGTTTTTCCCTGAAAATTTTTATTAAACTGGGAAACTATAAAAAGACCTTGAAAAATTGTACTCCAACTTGTTCTGCCTTTTGAATTTCTATGTTCTTTTTGTGCATGAATATCTGAAAGCTCTATATTTATATCATCAATCGCACCTGATATATAGTCATTTCCTTCTATCTTATCTGGCATTTGGGTAAAAATTCCAGAATTTATAAATTTAGCTCCTCTAACATGTGCATTTTTTGCATACTTAAGGTTTTCATCGATTGCACTAATGAGCGGTTTAATTACTCTGTCTTTAAATTCTTTTGTATAGTCTTTTGTGAGAAACTTGTATAAAAATGCTCCAACAACGATATTTGTAAAAAGTAGTATATCCAAATTGTTTTGAAAAAAAGAAAAAGACATCAAGTCAATCAGTAAAATAAATCCACCAAATAGCATAACTCTAAATTTGACTTCTTCTCTTTTTTTATCTAAATCTTCCAAAACAGGATGCAAGTTTTCATAATAAAATCTGGTTAGTTCACTTAGTTTTTTCATTTAATGTCCCCTTTTACTTGGGCTTTGCCTAAGTAAAATTCCTCGTGACTATTGCACAACCTTTGGTCGTATGCTTTTTATTATTTTTCAAATAAATCTTTTACATTTACATTTTTTCGCTCACTTGTCGATATCTCAAATACTTTTTTTGGCATATAATGCATCATCGAAGCCATGAAGTTTGTCGGAAACATTTCGATTGCATTATTGAAGTCTGTCACAGCTTGATTATACGCCCTTCTTGCTGCACTTATTTGCTCTTCTATTTCGTTTAAACTTCTTTGAAGTTGCATAACATTTTCATTTGCTTTGAGATTTGGATAATTTTCAACCGCTATCATGATAGAGCGAAGTGCAGAAGTTACTTTTTTATCTAACTCTATCTTTTGCTCATCACTAACATTTGGTTTATTTGCTTCGCTTCTGAGTTTTGTGATGTCTTCAAGGATTGATTTTTCATGTTTCATGTACTCTTGGACAGATGCTACTAGATTTGGTATTAGATTATATCTCTTTTTAAGCACAGTATCCACACTAGCAAATATATTTGCAACTTGATTTTTTTTTGAAATCAAAGAATTATACATCAAAATCATAAAAACAGCAACGACAATAATAACAATAAGAGAAATAGACATTTTCAATCCTTTTAAGTAGTGTATCATAAATGAAATGTTATCATAATCGGATGAAAATATTATTAATTTTGATGATTTCCATACTTTTTACAGGTTGCATATACTTCAATGACAGAGGTGTATCAAATGAATATTACAATGAGTGTCATGAGTACTATGACTCTATGGGCATATACCATAAAAAATGTGATCCAAATCTCATAGAATATAAAAGTGTAGAAAATGGAGTAAAGAAAGTTTATAATGAAGCAAAAGAAGCAATAAGTCATTGATAGATATAGATAAAATAAGGCTTGAAAGACTCAAATGGCATGAATGGAAAAATATAAAATCTCTCAGAAGTGCACTTGATAAGCTTGCTTTGATAGATGATGTGAAAGTTGAGCTAGAAGATATAATTCAACTTTCAAGTAAAAATATCACTACTAAAGAAAAAGAAGAGATAGAAAAACTCGCTTGGGATTTAAGACCTTGGAGAAAAGGACCGTTTAAACTTTTTGATACTTTTATAGATAGTGAGTGGAAAAGCTACATCAAATACAATCTTTTAGAGCCTCATTTTAACTTAAAAGATAAATGTGTGGCGGATATTGGCTGTAATAATGGGTACTATCTTTTTAGAATGCTGAAACATGAGCCAAAAAAACTAGTTGGTTTTGACCCTTCCATCCACTACAAAACTCAATTTGATTTTATCAACCACTTTATAAATTCCCCTATTAAATTTGAGCTTTTGGGAATTGAACATTTACCGTACTTTGAAAACAAATTTGATTTTATATTTTGTCTCGGTGTTCTTTATCATAGAAGCGACCCAGTAAATTCTTTAAAGGCATTATATAGTGGATTAAACAATAATGGAGAGTTAATACTAGATACTTTCATGATTGATGGTGATGGAGAATTTGCATTGACTCCACATGATAGATATTCAAAGATTCCAAATATATATTTTATTCCAACTATAAATGCACTTAAAAATTGGTGTCAAAGAGCAAAATTTAAAGATTTTGAGGTTTTAGAGATAAAAAAAACAGACATAAAAGAGCAAAGAAAAACACAATGGATACAAGGTGAAAGCTTAGAAAATTTTTTAGATCCAAATGACAATACTCTAACCATAGAAGGATACCCTGCCCCAAAAAGAGTGTATATTAAACTATCGAAGTAATTTACCGATATTACAAACAGTAAAACTAATGAGGATAACAAATGGCAGATGATGCTAAAATCTCGGCACATGAAGAGATAGATAATTTAGCTCAAATAGAAGAAAATTTTGATGACTATCAAAACGATAATAATGGGCTAGAACATAGTGATTTTGAAGATAGAGAAGATTTATTAACTCACACGAAAGTAAGGTCAAGTTTAATAGGAAATATAATTTCTCTTGAACACTCCAAATCAAAAACAACACTACAAACAACAGAAGAAATGACAGTCGATAAACTAGGTTTAATTCATAATGGCTTTATATTTGGTGCTGCTGAATATGCTGCGGCAATTGCCGTAAATGAAGAAAATCTAGTCATTATCAGTAGCAAAGTTAAATTTTTAGCTCCAGCAAAAGATGGTGACTTGATAGAATTTATAGCTATGGCAAAATTCGAAGATTCTAGAAAAAGAGAGATAAAAGTTATCGGGGAAATAAATGAGATAAAAATCTTTGAAGGAATTTTTCAAGCTGTACTTCTGGAAAACCATATACTAAAAACTAAAATAAAAAATATCAACAAAGATTATCACGCAAGATAGGTCAAAACTGTTCTAAATATAATTTAGCCAAGCAGGAAGTGTTTTTTGCTCCTGCGAAACTGTTGTTTTTTCCCCATGTCCTGGATAAATATCATAGTTATCTCTTAAAAGCATAAATTTTTCTATACTCTCTTTCATGCTTTGAGGACTGCTAAAAGGAAAATCAACTCTGCCAATCGAGTTTTTAAATATAAAATCTCCGCTAAAAAGTGCATTTTTTATCAAAATAGCACTGCATCCTGGAGTATGTCCTGGGT
>JAADIZ010000110.1:0-58025 GCA_013151055.1 Campylobacterota bacterium | reverse complement strand
GTATGTCCTGGGTAAAATAGATACTTAAATTTTATGTCATCAAGCTCAAATTCTTCATCTCCTATAACTTCTACATCAGCACTACTCGGTGGGGTTCCTTGATTAAATGGATCACCCTCTAGCATAAAAACATCATCTTTTGGCGTATAAATTGGAATATTATAATAATCTTTTAACACGCTATTGCTCCACACATGATCAAAATGCCCATGAGTATTTAAAATAGCAATAGGCTTTTCAACATTTTGTTTTACCCAAATATCAGCATCAATGCCTGGGTCAATTATCAACTCTTTTCCGTCAATTTGCACTATATAACAATTTGTCATATATAAACCACAAGCTTTTTGTTTTATATTTATCATTTTCTTCCTTATATCGCTAATTATAACAAAATTATTTGAGACTTAAATAAAGATATTAATACTAAAAGAGATAATTAATATTTTCTTTAGTATAATGCTAACTTAACAAATACTATAGGGAATATTTTGGATAAATACCAGCTAATTGAATCTTACCTTATCAAATTTCTACAAAATGAAGTATTTAAAACTGGATTAAAAAAAGTAGTTTTAGGTATCAGCGGAGGCATCGACTCAGCTGTAGTTGCAGTGCTTGCTAAAAAAGCATTTGGAAAAGAAATACTAGGCATCATGATGCCCTCATCAAATTCAAGCCAAAATAGTTTAGATGATGCTTTGTTGCTGTGTGAAAAATTTGATATAAAATATGAAAAAATATCTATAGAACCTTTACTTAAAGCTTACTTTATAGGCATAGAAGCAAGTAATCTTAGAATTGGAAATTTTAGTGCACGAGCTAGGATGTGCATACTTTATGATTTATCAGCAAAACATAATGCGTTAGTGATGGGCACGAGCAATAAAAGCGAACTGCTTCTTGGATATGGAACACTTTTCGGTGATCTTGCATCTGCATTAAATCCTATAGGCGACCTTTATAAAACAGAAATTTTTGAATTTGCAAGACATCTAGGTGTACCAGAAGCAATTATTTCCAAACCGCCATCAGCTGATCTTTGGGAAGGTCAAAGCGACGAAGACGACCTTGGCTTTTCATATGCAACAATTGATAAAGCATTAGAAGATTTTGTCGACAAGAGAATGAACGAAGATGAAATGCTAAATGCAGGACATCAAAAAAAATTAGTAGATTTAATCAAAAATAAGATATATAAAAATCAATTCAAAAGAAAACCACCTATAATCGCAAAGATAAATGACAGATCAATAGGACATGATTTTCTATATTCAAGAGACATAAAATTATAAAAAACAAAGGAAGAATATGAAAGAAATACCGTTTTACAAGCCATATATTGACAAAAAAGAGAAGCAGTATGTAAATGAGGTATTAGAGCTAGACTCTCCAAATAAAGTAAAAACACTAGAAGATAGTTTTTCAAAATACATCAATACCAAATATGCTATTTCTACAAACAACGGTACTTCTGCTATGCACCTTGCCATGTGCGCACTTGACCTTAAAAGAGGCGATAAAATTCTTTGTTCGGTCAACTCTTTTCCTTCTGTAGCTGAAGTCATAAGACACTTTGATGCGGAACCTATTTTTATAGATATTGATGAAGATGATTTTAATATAAATCTTGATGAATTAGAAATTTTATTGGAAAAAAATAGAAGCAAAAAACTAAAAGGTGTTTATCTCAATCACATAGCAGGTCAACCAACCGACTTAGAAAGATTGTATAAAATCGCAAAATTATATGATATAAAAGTCATAGAAGATGCTTCAGAAGCTATGGGTGCTACATATAATGGTGCAAGAATTGGTGGCTTAAAAGCCGATATCACCACATTTAGATTTTCTCCACAAATGAAACATGCAGTTGCTAGTGGTGGAATTATGACTACAAATGATGAAGCTTTGAGAGATAGAGCAAAACTTTTAAGAAATCATGCTATCGTCAATGAAAGATGGGATGCTTATGGAAATTTAGGTTATGTATATGATGTAGTTGATATTGGTTTGAAATATGACATGAATGAACTAAACGCAGCTTATGCACTAGGTCAACTTGAAAAAAACAGAGATTTTATAAAAAGACGACAACTAATCGCAAAAATTTATGACGAAGAGTTAAAAGACTGTCCTCATGTTCGCACGCCTGTTGAAAAAAGAGAGCATATCTTTAGCCAATACATCATAAAAGTAGATAAAAACAGAGATAGTTTTGCAAGAGAATTAAAAGAAAATGGCATCAACACAGCTTTACACTATATACCAATCCACCTGCTTACTTACTACAAACATAAGTACAATATCAGAGTAAATGACTTTCCACATGCACTAAATAATTATCAAAAGATACTCTCTTTGCCTATTTATCACAGCTTAAAAAATAAAGATGTGTATTATATTTGCGAACAGATAAAAAAGATCGCCAAAACTCGTGTTTGATAAAAATAAAATTACTGCTTGGGTAGAAGAGTATCTTTTCTACCCAAAAACTTTTTTACAATTTTTTCTCTCATTTTCATTACTTCCTTTTGCTTTTGTTTACTGTTTCATAGTTATATCAAAAAGAATTTTCTCACAACCAAAAGAATTTGAAGTTCCAATCATAAGTATAGGAAATTTAACAATTGGAGGAAGCGGAAAAACTCCCTTAACAATAGAGTTAGCAAAAGAACATAAAAATTGTGCCATCATCCTAAGAGGTTACGGGAGACAAAGTAGAGGAATGGTGGTGGTTTCACATAATCAAAAGATATTGTGCGATGTTTCCATAAGTGGAGATGAAGCTATGTTATATGCGCAATCCTTGCTAGATGCAACTGTGATAGTTAGTGAAGACAGGATAAAAGCTATCAAACAAGCAGAGTTATTAAATTGCAAAATTATATTTTTAGATGATGGTTTTAGTAAATCCTACATCAAAAAATTTGATATTTTGATAAAACCAAAAAATGAACCAACTTTGCCATTTTGCTTACCAAGTGGAGCATATAGAGAGCCAAAATACTTATATAAAACTGCGGATTTACTTGTGAGCGAGGATGAAGATTTTAACAGAGTGGTAAATGTGATAAATCCAACCAAAAAGATGATTTTAATAACAGGCATTTCGAAACCAAAAAGATTAGATAAATATCTACCAAAAGGTATAATTAAAAAAATTTATTTTGAAGACCATCATGCATATAAAAAGAAAGAGTTAGAAGAATTAATATCAAAATACAAATCGACTTCAATTTTAACGACTCAAAAAGATGCTGTAAAGATAGAAGATTTTGGATTGAAACTTTCAATATTAGAATTAAATTTAGAAGTAAAACCACATATAAAAAATCAAATAAACACATTTTTAGCCAATTTTAGATAAAATCTAACCTTGTAAAGATTGCAAACCTGAGGAGTAAAAAATCAAAAAAAAGATACAACAAGCCAGAACTCTCATGGATGCTCTGCCGTATATCAAATATTTTAATAAAAAAACAGTTGTCATAAAATACGGTGGCTCAGCACAGGCAGATTTAAACCTTAAAGAAAAATTCATTCAAGATGTAGTTTTGCTGTATCTTGTGGGGATAAAACCTGTTATCGTCCACGGTGGCGGAAAAAAGATAAATGCCCTATTAGACAAACTAAAAATAAAAAGTGAGTTTGTTGATGGATTGAGAGTTACAAGCGAAAGTGTCATGGAAGTTGTAGAGATGGTTCTTGGCGGTAACATAAACAAAGAGATAACAAATCTTTTGAATCATAACGGAGCAAAAGCCATAGGAATTACTGGTAAAGATGCTAATTTTATCGAAGCAAAAGTGCTAAATAATGGAAAATATGGACTAGTGGGAGAAATAACCAATATAAACCATAAAGTTTTGCAAGATTTGATTAATGAAAATTTTATACCTGTTATCGCTCCAATAGCAAGTGGTGGCACAAATCATCCAGGTTTTAACATAAACGCAGACTTAGCAGCTAGTAAAATTGCGGTTGCCTTAAAGGCAGAAAAAATTATATTTTTAACCGATACCCCTGGTATTTTAGATAACAACAAAGAATTAATATCAATTTTGGATAAAAAGGAAATTGTAGGTTTAAAAGAAAATGGAGTTATAAACGGGGGAATGATTCCAAAAACAGACGCTTGTCTCAATGCTTTGGAAAACGGTGTAAAAAGTGCACATATCATAGATGGTAGAACTGAACATTCAATTTTACTTGAAGTATTTACAAAAGATGGAATAGGAACAAAAATAAAATGAAATTTATAGAAACAAGAGGAAATGACGGTATAAAACCAAAAGAAGTTGAATTTTCATATGCTCTACTTAACCCAATAGCAAGCTTTGGCGGTCTTTTTGTGCCCAAATTTTTACCAAAACTAGAAGCAGATTTTTTTCAAAAAGCGAAAAATAAAAGTTATAAAGAGATCACAAAAGAGATTTTGCAAAAATTTAAAATTGATATAGATGAAAAAACTATAGATGAAGCTATATCTTTATATGACAAATTTGATGATGGCAAAAACCCAGTACCTCTTAGAAAGATAGAAGAAGATTTATATATAAATGAACTCTACCACGGTCCAACAAGGGCTTTTAAAGATATGGCACTTCAGCCTTTTGGGCATATACTCTCAGATTTAGCAAAAAAACAGAAGCAAAATTATCTGATACTAGCAGCAACAAGTGGCGATACAGGACCTGCTGTGCTAGATACATTTTCAAACAAAGATAATATCAAAGTAGCTTGCATGTATCCAGATGGTGGAACTAGCGATGTTCAAAGATTGCAAATGGTTACACAAAGTGGCAAAAATTTACAAGTTTTAGGAATTGTAGGTAATTTTGATGATGCACAAAATACACTAAAAAGTTTGCTTGCATCTCCAACTTTCAAAGAAGAATTACAAAAACAAAATACAAAAGTAAGTGCTGCAAATTCTGTCAATTTTGGTAGAATTATATTTCAAATTATTTATCACATATATGGATATATATCTTTATCAAAAGAGCAAAAAACTGATGAATTTTACGAAATAATTCCGAGTGGAAATTTTGGAAATGCACTTGGTGCGTATTATGCAAAAAAGATGGGACTTCCTATCAAAAAAATTCTTATAGCATCAAACATAAATAACATTTTGACTGATTTTATAAACAGTGGAGTTTATGATTTGCGAGGCAGAGTGTTGCTTAAAACCACTTCTCCTGCTATGGATATACTGATTTCATCAAATGTTGAGAGAGTACTGTTTGATAAATTTGGAGCCTCAAGATGCAAAGAACTCATTGAAAATCTAAAACAAAATAAATTTTATAAGTTAAGTAAAGATGAGTTAGAAAAATTAAGAGAAGATTTTGATGCTGTATATTGCGATGATGATTTTGCAAAAAAAACAATCAAAAAATATGCAAACAGGGGCTATACGATGGATCCGCACACTGCGACAACTCTTAGTGCATATGAAAGTTTGAAAAAAGAAAAACTTCCGTGTGTTGCTTGCTCTACTGCTGAGTGGACAAAATTTGCACCAACTATGCTAAACGCTATCAAAAATGACAATGTTTCATATAGTGACGAAGAAGCTCTTAGCGAATTTAGCAAAACTCTAAACCTGCATATTCCAAAAAACATAAGTGAACTTTTCGACAAGAAAGTTTTACATGAAAAAATTGTAAATAAAAAAGATATCGAAGAAGAAATTTTGACTTTTATAAGAGGATAAATTAGTGATACTTATACCTGCTAGAATTGCATCAAACAGATTTCCAAATAAAGTATTGGCAAATATAAATGGCTTCCCGATGGTTATAGCAACCGCTAAAGCAGTCTCGTCTTTGGATGATGTCATAATCGCCACAGATTCGCAAGAAATTATAAATATCGCAAATGATTATGGCTACAAAGCTATCATGACAAGTGACAAACATAAAAGCGGAACCGACAGAATAAATGAAGCTGTATCAAAGTTGGATTTAAACGATGATGAAATCATAGTAAATGTCCAAGCAGACGAGCCTTTTATAGAGCCAAAAGTCGTTGAAGCATTGATAAATCGAGTAAAACAAGGCATTGAAAAAAATGAAGATTTAATGATGGCAAGTTGCTATAAAACGATACAAAACAGCGAAGCAATTGATCCAAATTGCGTAAAAGTCATCATAGATGCAAATGGTTATGCGATATATTTTTCAAGAAGTAAAATCCCTTATGACAGAGAAGAATTTTATGGATATTTTGGGCATTTAGGCTTATATGGCTTCACTAAAAAATCACTTAAAGATTTTTGTTCCCTCCCAACTGCACCCTTGGAAAATATAGAAAAATTAGAACAATTACGAGCCATATATCACAGTAAAAAAGTAGCCATGATTAAAGTAGAAAGTAAAAGCTTCGGTATAGACACTAAAGATGATTTACAAAGAGCATTAGAATTTTTTAAGTAATTAAACTCTTTCGCTGAGGTACATATAATGTTTCTTTTAATTATAAAATCACCTCAATTTTTGTTCCTACACCATCTTCCGACTCTATGAACAGTTTTCCATTATGGAGTTCAACTGAGTTTTTGACGATACTAAGCCCTAGCCCAAAACCTTTTATCTTTCTGTTTCTTGATTCATCTGCTCTGTAAAACCTGTCTGTTATAAATGGTAGTTTATCTTTTGAAATCCCTATACCTTCATCCTCTATGAGAAAATGGATTTTATTATTTTTGTAGAGAGATATGTATATGTTTTTTTCTTTTGGGGTGTATTTTATGGCATTGTCTATGAGGTTTGAAAATATAGTCTCTATCAAAAGAGGATTTGCTTTTGTGGATATCACCTCAATTTTTTTGATTTTCAAAGATAGATTTTTTATTGTTAGAGAGTGATTGTACTTTTTTACTATATTCAAAAGAATAGTGTCTATATTGCAAAATTCAAAAGAGTCTTTTATATTTGTTTTTGAGTATCTTGCAAGAAGCAGCAATCCATCTACAATTTTTTGGATTTGAGTAGCCTCTTTTTCTATGGTTTTTATACAGCTTATATACTCTTTTGGTTCTCTTGGTTTATGGAGGGTTATCTCTGCTTCGCCTCTTATGACGGTAAGTGGAGTTTTTAGTTCGTGAGAAACATCGTTATTAAATCTCTCTATCTTTTTTACTCCGTTTTCCAGCCTCTTTATCATAGCATTGAAAGAGGCTACCAACTCCCTTAATTCATCATTCTCTTTTGGTTCATATATGGTTGAAAAAAGACTGTTTATTGTAATCTCGTTTGCGATTTTGGTTATGCTTTTTATCGGAAATAAAATTTTATCTATCAGTTTATTGGCGATAAATATGAGCAGTATCAGCAGTATCGGATCAAGCCATAGCATCGTATCAGCCAAATCTTCCACTTTGTCATCAATATTTTGTTGTATCAATACAACCTGACCTGCAAAAGGAGTCTTAAAATCTAACCTGTATATCGCACTTAGATACTCTCCATAATCTACGATAAAGAATGTTTTTTTGTTTTTCAGTACATTTAAATCAAAGTTTTTTGTTTTATTTAAAACTTTACCATCTTTAATGATAGCTAAATCAAAAGTTGATATAAGATGTTCCCTTGCTATTTTGTTTATGTTAGCGCCAGAAGACAGCCTGTTTTTTACAAAAGCAGCTTGTTTGTAGAGTCTAGACTCTATGGACGTGTTTACACTTTTGTTAAAAAAATAATAAAAAGCACCGCTGAAAACAAAAAGTATCGTAAATGTTACCGCTCCAAACCAAATCAAAATCTTTGTTTTTATGCTTTTAAATTTCAACCTTATATCCTAACCCTCTAAAACTTTTTATAAAATCTTTTCCGATTTTCTTCCTGAGGTGATAGATAGTTACCGCTATGACATTGCTATTTATATACTCCTCTTCTCCCCAGAGTTGCTCTTCTATCATAGCATTTGAGACTAAAAAGTTTTTGTGTTTTATTAAAAACAACAGAAGTTCATACTCTTTTAGGCTTAATTCTATCTCTTCTTTGTCTTTTTTGATGGTTTTAGCATCTATATCTATGGTTACATCTCGTATCTTTATGCTGTTCCCACCACTCGCTACAGATCTTCTATACAGAGCCTCAACCCTTGCTTTTAACTCTTTGAAGCTAAATGGTTTAGAGAGATAATCATCAGCACCACTGCTCAGCCCCAAAACTTTATCGTTAATTTCGCCTTTTGCTGTTAGCATGATGATAGGTGTTTTTATCTCTTTTTCTCTCAAGTCCTTTAGTATGTCTATACCGCTACATTCAGGTAACATCCAGTCTAAAAGGATAACATCGTAGCTGTTTAGAGTAGCTAAATATTTTCCATCTTCTCCGTTGTCCGCAGTCTCTACAATGTAGTCGTATTCACCAAAACCTCTTTTTAAAAGAGATAAGATATTTTCATCGTCTTCTATGATTAAAATTTTCATGTTTAAGTTTGCCTTTTAAAAATCCTATTTTCGATTTTATAAATCAAATTATTTATCTTCTGTAGTCTTTTTTGCTGGGTAAAAACTAAAAAAGCTCCAAGAGCTCCTGTGAAGATAGAGCCTATTATATCAAATGGATAGTGAACTCCAACAAAAACACGAGAAAATCCTCCGATAAAAGCTAAAACAAAGAGCCAAACACCCCATGTTTTTGTATCTTTTTGCAAAAACAGACTGATGGCGATAGCCATCATGAAAGTAGTATGGTCTGATGGAAAGGAGTTATCAGGATTGTGATGTAAAATCGTATGCCCCAAACCATCCATAAATGGACGGTTATGAAAGTAAAATAAAGAGATGATTTGATTTAGTACAACTCCCAAAACCATACTCTCAAATGCAAAGATAGCTTCATCCCTTTTTTTTGAGACAAAATATATATAAAATTCTATCAAAATAAAAACATAAACCATATCTTGAGCCATGGCAAAACCGAAAAAATCTAAGATACTGTTTCGGGCAGCAAATGAATTTATCCACAAGAAAATTTCTCTGTTCATCCTATTATAATCCTCTAAAAATTTAGAGAATTATAATAGGTGAAAATGAATTGAATATGAAAAAAGTTAATTATTTTTGAGGGTGCACCATGTCTTCTGGTTTGACATACTTATCAAACTCTTCAGTCGTTAAAAGATTTAGTTTCATAGCTGCTTCTTTGAGAGTAAGGTTGTTTTTATATGCCATTTTTGCAATTTTGGCAGAATTTTCATATCCAATGTGTGGATTTAAGGCAGTTACTAACATCAAAGAGTTGTGCAGGTAGTAATCTATCTTGGATTTTACAGGCTCTATGCCAACTGCTGCATTGTCATTGAACGAGACTATAGAGTCGCTTAAAAGTCTGACCGATTGTAAAAAATTATACGCGATCACTGGCTTAAATACATTTAATTCAAAATTGCCTTGACTCGCAGCTATGCCTATAGTTGTGTCATTACCCATAATTTGACAAGTTACCATAGTAACTGCTTCACATTGAGTTGGATTTACTTTACCCGGCATTATGGAACTACCTGGTTCATTTGCAGGGATTTCTATTTCACCCAATCCACAACGAGGTCCGCTTGCTAACCATCTTACATCATTTGCTATTTTCATCATATCAGCTGATAGTGCCTTGAGTGCACCATGAACAAAAACAAGTCCATCATGCGAAGTCAAAGCATAAAATTTATTTGGAGCAGTTATAAATTTATGCCTAGTAAGCTCACTTAATTTTTTTGCAACCATTTCACCTAATTGTGCAGGAGCATTAAGCCCTGTTCCAACTGCTGTTCCTCCAAGGGCTAACTCTCTTATAGGGTTAAGCGAAATTTTAACCATTTTATAAGACTTGTCTAACATCTCGACCCATCCGCTTATCTCTTGACATAGTGTTAGAGGTGTAGCATCTTGCAAGTGTGTGCGACCAATTTTTACTATATCTTTAAATGCTATACTTTTTTCGTGCAAAGTATCTCTTAGCTTAGCGATGGCTGGCAATAGCTTGTCTTCAAGTGCTATTATTGCCGCTACATGTAGAGCGGTTGGATAAGTATCATTTGAAGATTGAGATTTATTTACATCATCATTAGGGTGAACCAGTTTTTCTACTCTAAAATCTCCGCCAAGAAGCTTGGTTGCACGATTTGCAAGTACTTCATTGATATTCATGTTTGTTTGTGTTCCTGAGCCTGTTTGCCATACAGAAAGTGGATAATTCCTATCCAACCTGCCAGCTAGTGCGTCATCAGCAGCCAAAACTATCGCATTCGCTCTTTTTTCGTCTAGCTCACCTAAATCTTTATTTACTAACGCGACAGCTTTTTTTAGATAAAAAAATGCACAAATGATTTCATGAGGCATTTTCTCTTCACCAATTTTAAAATTTTGCAATGAACGCTGTGTCTGTGCTCCCCAGTATGCATTAATTGGAACTTCAACCTCACCCATTGTGTCTTTTTCGATTCTAGTTTTTACCATATCATTTTCCTTTGATCCAAGAACACGTATTAGCTTTTATTGTACTATATATTAAATAACTTGACAAGTTAATTTATATATGATAGAATTCTCATATGAATAAATTATCATATGAAGGATATGTAAAATGAAAAAAATATTTAAAGCAAACAATATTAGTTGCATGAATTGTGCCAACCTTATCAAGGGATCTCTTGAGGATGATTTTGGTGAAATTGTTGTAAATCTTGATGTAAAACCAAGAGAGGTTACAGTTGAGATTGCCGATGAATCATCAGAGAAAAAATTTAAAGAAGAGATGAATGAGCTTGGATACAGTGTCGTCGAATAGTAATCTAAGCAATAAAAATAGATTAACTCGCTCATGTTGTGAAGGAGTTAGTTATATAGATACTATCAATCAATCTTTGCCTAAAGCCGATAAAATCATAAAACTAACTTCCATTTGCAAGGCACTCAGTGACCCAATTAGGGTAAAAATGTTATTTGCTCTACTTGATTATGAGATATGTGTCGGAGAGATGTCAAATTTACTTGGTATCTCTCAATCACATGTTTCACACCAGTTTAGAATTTTAAGACGATATGAGATAGTAGATTTTACTAAAGATAAAAAGATGTCCTTTTATAGGATTGTTAACGAAGAAGTTAAGCAGATATTGCAAGCAACTCTTCAAAAAATAAAAGAAGATTAAAATGTCAAAAGAAAAAATAAGCTTGAATATTTCAGGCATGACTTGTGTAAATTGCTCAAACGGTATACAAAAAGTCGTAAATAAACTAGATGGATTGGAGAGTTCAAAAGTAAATTTTGCCTCCAATAGTGGAGATTTTGTTATAGATTTGGACAAACTAGATAAAAATAGACTTATTAAAAAAATTAAAACACTAGGATATGGTGTAGAAGAAGATATAAAGGCACTTGAAATTGCGAAGAAAAAAGCATATTATAAGCTAAGAAGACTTTTTGTAATTGCTTTAACTCTTAGTGTAAGTATTTTCTATTTTCTATTTTTTCCTGTAGAAAATAGAAATTTATACATAATGTTCGCCCTTGGAACAATAGTTCAATTTTACCCTGGTGGAAGATTTTATTCACTTGCATTTAAAGCTATAAGTCATAAAAACTTTGATATGAATGTTTTGGTGGCACTTGGAACTAGTGCGGCTTATTTTTACTCTGCTTTTGTTGTTCTTTTTCCTGCCCTATTTCCACAGCATTTGAGGTTTATATATTTTGATGGTGCTAGTGTAATTATAACATTTATACTTTTGGGTCGTTTACTCGAGGAGAGAAGCAAAGCAAAAGCTACTGATTTTTTAAAAAATTTGATGAACTTAGCCCCCTTAAATGCCCAAAAAATCCAAAAAGATGGAACTATTACTCAGATACTTGCAAAAGAGTTAAATATAGATGATACTGTTCTTGTAAAACAAGGAGAGAAAATTTCAGCAGATGGTGTGATTTTTGAAGGCGGAGCAGAGATTGATACATCTATGATAACAGGTGAATCTCTTCCTTCATATAAAACCGTAGGCGATGATGTGATAGCTGGAACTATAAATACAGCGGGACTTATAAAGGTAAAAGTAACAAAGTTAGCAAATGACACTACGCTTTCAAAAATAATAGCTCTACTAAATGAAGCTCAAAGTAAAAGTATGCCAATAGCTAGATTTGCTGATAAGGTTGCAAATGTATTTGTGCCAATCGTCATACTTATCTCAATTTTAACATTTTTTGTATGGTACTTTTTTGTAGGTGATGCACTTAGTGCTATATTGGCTTCTATCTCAGTTCTTATCATTTCATGTCCTTGTGCCCTTGGACTTGCAACTCCCATAGCAATAGTTAGTGCGGTTGGTAAAGGTGCTAAAGAGGGAATTTTGATAAAAAACCCTGAAGTTTTGGAGATTATAAAAGATATAAAGTATGCTGTATTTGATAAAACAGGCACTATAACAAAGGGTGAAATTTCTGTTAAAGAGATGTTGATTGAAGATGATTATTTAGAGGTTTTAGGTTCAGTTGAGAGTTATAGTGAGCATCCTATATCAAAAGCTATAACCCAATATATAAAAGAAAGAGGGGTTGCTTGTGCTCAAAAAATTGAAGATATACAGATACTACCTGGATTTGGCGTAAGTGCAAAAAACAATAATGAGCAAATTCTTATAGGAAATTTAACTCTTTTAGAAAACAACAAAGTGGGCATAACAAAAAGGTATATGGACTTTTTTGAAAAAACTGTAAATGCGGGAAATGGTGCTGTTTTTGCAAGTGTAGGAGATAGATGTATAGGAGTTATTGCACTTGAGGATAGTCTAAAAGATGGTGCAGCACAACTTATACAAAGCCTCAAAAAGAAGGATATTGTGCCTATCCTTTTGACTGGTGATAATGAAATAACTGCTAAAAAAATTGCGAGTGAAGTTGGGATTGAACTTGTTTATGCTGGAGTTTTGCCAGATGAAAAATACAAGGTTATACTTGATTTGCAAAAAAAGGCGAAAGTTCTTTTTGTTGGAGATGGTATAAATGATTCAGTCTCTATCAAACAAGCAGACATCGGTATTGCATTAAATTCTGGTTCAGACATAACAAAAGATGCAGGAGATATTATACTCATGAACAATGAAATAATTTCTGTTTTAAAAAGTATAAATTTATCCAAAAGAGCCATGAATACGATAAAACAAAATCTTTTTTGGGCATTTTTCTATAACTCAATTGGCATTCCGATAGCTGCTGGTGTTTTGTACCCTGTATTTGGAATTATGCTAACTCCTGTTTATGCAGGAATTGCTATGAGTTTTAGCTCTGTTAGTGTTGTTCTAAATTCATTAAGATTAAAATTTGCTAAATTAGAAATCTAAGAAGTAATAACTGACCTTACAAACTTTTTTTCTCGAAAAGTCCTGCTTTTCGTAGCTTCAGGGGGTTGTAGGGACTTCCTTGTCCCTGCCACTATATGGGCTTTGCCCATATAGTGAGTAAGGCTAGGTGATAATAAATATAAAATAGTGTATAATGTTCTTGTTTTACATAAGGACATTATATGCAAGATTTGATTTATGTTGGTATTGGAGCTAGTGCTGGTGGACTAAAAGCTTTGGAAGAGCTTGTTGATAAACTTCCTAATGATATGAATTACATATATATCATTGCTCAACATCTTAGTCCTAATAAGAAAAGTTCTTTAGCAACTATTCTATCTCGCAATTTTGTATCCCCAGTTATTGAGATAGACTCAAATACAAAGTTTTTGCCAAACAGTATTTATGTTATTCCTTCTAACCATAATCTTGTTTTAGATAATCATCATCTAAGACTAGAGAAAATGTCCTTAACCTCGTCTATTCCCATACCATCTATTGATACTGCATTTGAATCTTTAGCAACATATAAAAAAAAGAATTGTATAGGTATAGTTTTGACTGGCTCTGGAAAGGACGGTACAACTGGCATAAGAAAAATAAAAGAAAATGGTGGCTTGATTATAGTACAAAATCCAAAAGAGGCACAATATCCTAGTATGCCAAAAAGTGCTATTGCCACTGGCGATGTTGACGAAATTTTGAATATAAAAGAGATTGCCAAATACCTATCAACACATATTTTAAAGAAAAAACATTTAAGAGTGATGATTTTACCTCATATATTAGATGCAATTAAAAAGATTCTAAAAAAACGAGAAAATTTAGATATAAATAAATATAAAAGCGACACGATTATGCGTCGTATAAATAAAAGAATGCTCTTGACAGGAAAAGATACTCAAGAAAAATATCTCGATTTTATTAAGACAAATCAGCAAGAAGTCCATCTCTTACACCAAGATATTTTGATAGGTGTTACTTCGTTTTTTAGAGATGAAGACTCTTTTAAAGCACTTGAAAAACAACTAATAGCATTCTTAAAAGATAAGCCAGAAAATTATAAATTAAGAGTTTGGTCGATAGCATGTTCGAGCGGTGAAGAGGCAT
Organism: Campylobacterota bacterium; assembly: GCA_013151055.1. Lineage (GTDB taxonomy): Bacteria > Campylobacterota > Campylobacteria > Campylobacterales > Sulfurospirillaceae > JAADIZ01. Next base: position 43,570 of record JAADIZ010000110.1, on the reverse strand, counting down.
ACTCTTTGGCTATACTGATATCTGAAATCTGCAAAAAACTTAACAAAAAGTTTATTGTCCATATATTTGCAACAGATATTGATGATGAAGCTTTAGAGGTTGCTAGGTCAGCAAACTACTCAAAAAGTGCGATATCTAATTTAGATAAAAATTTGATTGATGAATATTTTACAAAAACAAAAGATGGATATAGGGTGATACACTCATTAAGAGAGCAAATTGTATTTACACATCATAATTTGCTCAGCGAACCTCCGTTTATAAATCAAGATATCATTAGTTGTAGAAATCTTTTAATTTATATAAAACCTCAAGCCCAAGAGGAGATATTTTCACTTTTTCATTATTCATTAAAAGAGCACGGGATACTATTTTTGGGCTCATCCGAGTCAACTTTGATTAACATCAGGTATCTACTGGCACTTGATAATGAATATAAAATATATATAAAAGAGAAGCTAAAAAATCCACCAAAGATATCCAATCACTATTTTTCAAAACATCTCGAATTAAATGATAGAGCTAAACCAATAAAACTTGATAAAACTCAAACTGTAAATATAGAAGAGCAGATATCTAAAAAGATTTTTGATTTTTTTGCTCCTGAATGCGTATTGATTGATAAAGATTATTCTATTATATATAAAAAAGGGGAGCTCCCTTTTATCCATCTCTCTAGTGGATTTGTAACGCTAAATATCTTGGACAATATAGATGAAATTCTTAGGTATGATATAATGATTTTGCTCACCAAAGCATTTAATTCAGGCAAAATAGAAAAAACAAAATTTATAGAGATAAACAGTCAAACTGATGTTGCTTTCGTTAGAATAGTTGCACATCCATTTAAAGATATAAGTCAAAATACTCTTTTACTGCTATATTTTCAAAAATTAAGTGCAGCAGAGTTAGAGTTTAACTCAAATAATGTGCTTTTACCTGATGAATCATTCATGATTCAAACTCTCACAACTCAGCTCCAAGAGATAAAAAAACAAAATAGTCAACTGCTAGATAAAATGTATATAAGCAGAGAAAATATGCAACTTTTAAATGAGGAGTTGCAAAGCTCAAACGAAGAGCTACAAAGTTCAAACGAAGAGCTAGAGACATCAAACGAAGAGCTACAAAGCTCAAATGAAGAGTTGCAGAGGTCTATGTTTGCCACAAGAAAACTAGAACAACATCTCTCGTTGATACTAAACTCTACATTTGATGGCATGATAGGTTTGGATATTGAAGGTAATCTTGTATTCGTAAATGATGTAGCAGCTAAAATGCTGGGTTTTTTACGAGAGGATGTTTTAGGCAAAGATGTACATCAGCTTTTGCACCAAACAAAATTTGAAGGAAAACACGAGCACTTAAAAGAGTGTCCACAGCATACTGCCCTTATAAATGGTATTTCTCAAAGAAAAGAGGATTTGTATTGGAGAAAAAATGGTACTTCTTTTGAGGTAGAAGTATCACAAAATCCTATCATTGAAAATAAAAAAATTACAGGTGCAGTTTTAGTCTTTCATGATATAACAGAAAAAAATAGACTTAAAAAAATAGCTCAACATGAACATCAGTTAGCAGATTTGTTTATGAACATTGATGGCACTATAATTATGACACTTGACTTGAGTGGGAATATCACAATGCTAAATGAAGAAGGGTGTAGATTGCTAGGTGTTGAACACGATTGGGTGATAGGCAAGAGCTTTATAGGCAATTTCATACCAAAAGAGATACAAGATGAGGTGAAAAATGTATTTAATAAAGTTGTAAATGAAGATATGCAGATTGTATCACACTATAAAAATGCGATTGTAGATGCATCAGGCAAAACTCATCTAATTTCTTGGACAAATAATTACACAAAAGATGAAAGCGGAAAAATAACGGGACTTATCACTTCTGGAATCGATATTACAAGTGAAGAGGAGCTCTTAAAAAAACTAGCCCAAGAGGAAAATTTATACAAATTGACTTTTGAAGAAGCTGATATCGGAATTGCTCATGCCTCACTAGATAGAAAATGGATTGATGCAAATGAGTATCTTTGCAACCTTCTTGGATATACCAAGGAGGAGTTTAAACATTTAAGTGTGGCTGAAATCACGCATTTAGATGATATACAAAATGATAAAAAAATGATAAAAGAACTTTTGTGTGGCAAGAGAGAAAATTACCATATAGAGAAGCGCTACATTCGTAAAAATGGTGGTATTGTTTGGGTAAACATTGCAGTAGTTATTCTTAAAAATGAGATGGGGAAACCTCTTTATTTTTTAAAAATCATAAGAGATGTGACAGAACTTAAGTTGCTTGTCTATCAGTTAGAAAATGAAAAAAATAAACTCAAAAATATCATAGAGTTTATACCAACACCGATTTTGTTATATGATGAAGATGGGAAAGTTTTAATAGCAAATAAAATTTTAAAAGAGAGTATAGGCTATACAAAAGAGGAGATACTCGATACTGATTTTTTGGTAGAAAATATTTGTAAAGAAGAAGAGAGAAAATCTCTAAGAGCTTTTTTTGCAAAACCTTTTAAAACAAATAAAGTGGAACAAAAAAGACAAACGGTATATAGTAAGGCAGGAAAAAGAAGAGTTGGCATCTTTAATTCGATTTTACTAAAAAATCCTCATGAAAACAATAAAAAAGTTGTGATAAGCGTAATGGTTGATATAACAGAACTACAAAACAAAGAGGATATAATGTTAGCACAATCTCGTCAAGCAGCTATGGGAGATATGCTTACCATGATCGCACATCAATGGAGACAACCACTGTCTATCATATCTATGGTTTCAAATAATATCCATGCACAATTAGAGTTACAAGGCAAAATTAAAGCAAAAGATATTAAAGAGTATATAAAAACTCTTGATGAGCAATCATCTTATCTATCAGATACCATTGATGATTTTAGAAACTTTTTTAAGCCAGACATTGTAAAAGAGACAATATCGTTTAACTCTATATTTGAAAAAATTCTTACGCTTTTGCAAAAATCATTACAAAATAATGATATCCCACTTATTCTTCCAAAAAATGGTGATATAAAAATATTTACTTATCCAAATCAGCTTATTCAAGTGATAATAAATATCATAAATAACTCAAAAGATGCTATAAAAGAAAAGAATAATGAACACGGAGTTATAACCGTTTCTATCGATGAAAACAAGCAAAATGTAGTGCTTAAAATCTGTGATAATGGTGGAGGAATAGATCCATCCGTGAAAGATAAACTAGGTCAGCCATATGTAAGTACAAAATCTAAAAATGGAACAGGACTAGGGATATATATGTCGATGATAATAGTATCAAAACATCTTGGTGGAAGGCTATATTGGGATAGCAACGACGGTAATACTTGTTTTTATATAGAGCTTCCAAAGAAGGTTTCATAATGCCTCTTTTAAAAGAGTTAAAAAAACTTGGTCAAAATATCTCAATTTTATATGTTGAAGATGATAAAGATTTGCTCCAAGGAATGACAAACTATCTAAAGCTAGTATTTGCTAGAGTTGATACTGCCCAAGACGGTGAAGAGGGATTGGAAAAATATAGTAAAAATAGTTATGATATTGTAATCACTGATATTCAAATGCCAAAAATCAATGGTATAGAGATGATAAAAACTATACGAAAACAAAATCTTAACCAAGAAATTCTTATAACAACAGCATTTTCAGAAGTTCACTATCTTCTTAAAGCGATTGAACTTGATGTAAACGGGTATATAGTCAAACCAATAAATTTTGATAAAATCAACGCAACACTCTATAAAGTTGTCAGTACAATCAATATGCAAAAAGAGAATATAAGATATAAAACAAAGCTTGAAGAGATGGTTGAAGAAAAAACAGCACAAAATCTTTTGCTTCAAAAGGAACAAATAGATAATTATGAACAAACTCTTTTGTCTTTGGTGGAGTTAGTTGAAAAAAGAGATACTTATACGGGTGGACATTCTCAAAGAGTAGCAACATATTCTAAAATGATAGCACAACAGATGAATTTTTCACAACAAGAATGTGAACTTGTGTATAAGGCTGGAATTTTACATGATATAGGCAAAATTGAAACCCCTGATGCAGTACTTTTAAATCCAGGGAAGCTTAATAAGCTTGAGTTTTCACTAATTCAAGAGCATGTCACAACAGGAGCAAATATGCTTCAAAAAATTCCAATGTACAAAGAGTTATCCAAAATTATAGCTCAGCATCATGAAAGACACGACGGGCAAGGATATCCCGCAAAAATTAAAGATAATGAAATTTTACCTCTAGCACGAATAATGATAGTAGCTGATGCCTTTGATGCTATGACCACAAATCGCATATATAAGCTTAGAATGAGTAAAATAAAGGCTTTAAAAGAGTTATCAACTTTTTCTGGAACGCAATTTAACCCCACTGTTGCTAAACATGCTGTGGAAGTTTTTAAAGATATTGAGGTTGATGAAGGCATAACCCAGTTGCCATCAACATACATGGAAGAGAAAAAATTTGCTTTCTTTTTTGAAGACCAACTAACTGGAGCTCACAATAAAGCTCAACTTGAATTAACCCTTATTCAAAATATAAATGCCAGTTTAACTAAGTACTTGATTGTACTCTTGCTTCACAATTTTAGTTCGTATAATAAAAAATATGGTTGGGATAGTGGGAATTTATTGTTAAAAAGAGTTACAAAAATACTTCAAAATAAATTTGGTGATTGTTCTGTTTTTAGACTAGAAGGAGATGATTTTCTTATTCTTTCTAACAAAAATTTGAAAACTAATTTTTTAGAAATAAAGGATTTTTTAGTAAAATCTGGCGATATTGTGCAATTAGAAATAAAAAAATTTAACACGAGAGATCAGCAAATCAAATCAACCGATGATATAAAAAAACTCATATAATGCTACTAATTGTTACATATAAGTCATAAATTTTAAATTCTTAATTATTTCTTTTTTGGATTTGATTTTTTTTACACTTTTTTTCATTACTATTTTCTCAAATCAACAAAAAGGAGAAAAAATGAAATTTAATGTTGGTAAGATTTGTAAAAATGTTGCACTTGCAGCTTGTTTAGTAACGGGGTTTGCCACAAGTTCATTGGCAAGCAGTTTGGATTATATTCACTTTCTAATTCCTGGAGGTGCTGGTGGTGGCTGGGATGGAACAGCTAGAGGTGTCGGGGAAGCACTTACTAAATCTGGTCTGGTAAAAAAAGCCTCTTATGAAAACATGTCAGGCGGTGGTGGCGGAAAAGCAATTGCTTATCTAATTAAAACTGCTGCAAAACAAAAAAATACAATGATGGTTAACTCAACTCCAATTGTTATCAGATCACTTCAAGGCGTCTTTCCTCAATCATTTCGTGATTTAACACTCATCGCTTCTGTTATCGCGGATTATCAAGTATTGGCTGTTCGTCCAGATTCAAAATACAAAAATTGGGCAGATGTTTTAAAAGCATTTAAAGCCAATCCTAAAAATGTAAAAATTGCAGGTGGAAGTTCTCGTGGAAGCATGGACCATCTTGTAGCTGCTCAAATCTTTCAAGCAGCAGGAGGAGATCCAAAATCTGTAAGATATGTTCCGTATGACGCAGGTGGAAAAGCATTGGCTGGACTTTTGACTGGTGAAGTAGATGTACTCTCAACTGGACTTGGAGAAGTTTTAGATAAAGATAAAAAAGGTCAAGTTCGCATAATTGGTGTTACTTCAAAAAAACCTTTTGAGGGAATTCCATCATTTATAAGCATGGGTACAAATGCATACTTTGCAAATTGGAGAGGATTTTTTGGTGCTCCAAATTTAAGTAAAAAAAGAGTTGCAGCCTTGCAATCAGTTTTAAAGAAAATGTACTCGACTCCAGCATGGGAAGTTGTAAGAGCTAGAAATGGCTGGACAAACTTATACCAACCAGGTGAAAAATTTAGAGTTTTTCTAGAAAATCAAGAAAAAACTATCGGATCTTTGATGAAAGAGATGGGTTTTTTATAAAATTTTCATGAGAGGAATGAAAATTCCTCTCATCTATTTTTAGGAGTAGAAAATGGTAAAAAGTCGCATAGGCGCAACATTTTTTTTGATATTTTCAGCATTTTATTTTTATAAATCATTTGATATACATTTACTAAAAGGTACATATTATGAGACTATGACTGCACAAACTTTTCCTTATTATTTGGGAATTTTGGGAATTCTAGTTTCTGTTTTGATTTTAATTTTTTCATTTATCAAGATTGATAAAGATGATTTTATGGATATGAAAAAATTAAGAACATATGATTTCAAAAAAGGTTTATATCTTGTCTTAGCAATGATTTTTTATGGTTATACCATAAGAAGTCTGGGTTTTGTAATATCGACAATAATTTTTTTGATATTTGGATTTAGGATATTAGAAGAAAAAAATTGGAAAATTATACTATTGACTTCTTTTGGTGTAAGCATCGTTTTCTGGTTACTTTTGACACAATTATTAGGCATATATGTTGAAAATGGTGTTATATTTGAATATTTCTTAGGAGTACAGTCATGATGGATGGTATTTGGCTAGGAATTACAACTGCACTATCAGGTTACAATATTTTTATGGTTGCCATTGGTGCTTTTGCAGGTACTTTTATAGGCATGCTTCCTGGACTTGGACCCATTTCTGCTATAGCTTTGATGATTCCAATTACTTATGGCATGGACCCCTCTTCTGCTTTGATTTTGATAGCAGGGGTTTATTATGGTGCTATTTTTGGTGGTTCTACCTCTTCTATACTTATAAACGCTCCAGGAGTTGCAGGAACTGTTGCAACATCATTTGATGGATATCCAATGGCTAGGCAAGGACACGCAGGGAAAGCTTTGGCAATTGCTGCTTATTCATCATTTTCAGGGGGAACTATTGCTGCTATATTTTTACTAGTCGCAGCACCTGTATTGGCAAAAGTTTCATTAAGTTTTCAATCATCTGATTATTTTGCTTTGATGGTTTTAGGGCTAACGGCAGTAGCTGCATTTGCAGGTAAAGGCAAGTTTTTAAAGGCAGCCATCATGACTCTTTTTGGTTTAATGCTGGCAACTGTTGGAACAGATGCAGATAGTGGAGTATCAAGATATACATTTGGAGATATGAATTTAATAGATGGAATAAGTTTTTTACTTTTAGCTATGGCATCTTTTGCGCTTTCTGAAGCTCTTATAAACATAATTGAGAATAAAAAAATTACAAAAGAAGAAAAAGCAGCTTTAAAAAAAGAGATAGGGAGTTTAAAACTTACTAGAGCAGAAGTGAAAACAATTATACCTGTGATTGGTCGCTCTTCAGTTTTAGGATTTTTTGTTGGAGTTTTACCAGGAGCAGGAGCCACTATAGCTTCATTTTTAGCATATGGCATGGAGAGAAGTATAGCAAGTACAAAAGAAAAATTAAAATTTGGAAAAGGAAGTTTGAGAGGTTTGGCAGCACCCGAGAGTGCAAATAATGCAGCATGTTCTGGTTCATTTGTTCCTCTTTTAACGCTTGGAATTCCGGGAAGTGGAACAACGGCTGTTATTTTGGGTGCCTTGATATCTTATGGAATTCAACCTGGACCTACCTTGTATTCTGATCACCCTGCTCTTTTTTGGTCGGTTATAATATCCATGTATATTGGAAATATTATACTTTTAGTTTTAAATTTACCACTAATTCCGTACATTGCAAAACTTTTAGAAACCCCAAGACAGATACTTTTGCCTTTAGTTATATTTTTCTCTCTTATCGGTGTGTATTTGGTTACATTTAATACATTTGATATATATATGATGGTTCTATTTTCAGTTGTAGCAGTATTTTTGAGGATTGTGGATTACCCTATGGCACCCATGATACTCGGTTTTATACTTGGTGGTATGATGGAAAACAATTTAAGAAGAGCTTTAACTATCAGCGATGGTTCACTTAGTTTTTTGTGGGAGAGAACAATGACAGCAAGTATTTTGGCTATAACCATTGTTATGCTTGTATGGCCATTGATAAGTCAATTGTTTTTCGCTAAAATAGCAGCAAGTGAAGATAAGTAATTGACCTTACGCACTTTTTTCTCGAAAAATCCTACTTTTTGTGGCTTTTTCTGGGAGTTGTAGGGAGTGAAAGTCCCTGCCACTATAATGGGCTTTGCTCATTATAGTGCGTAAGGCAGTAAGTAATAAAGATTGTCTTAGGATGGATGCATGGATGAATTTAATGATTTTACTATTCTTTATATAGAAGATGATGAGGGCATAAGAGCTGTCAATCTAAGAATTCTAAAACGAATGTTCAAAGATGTTTTTGAGGCAAGTGATGGCTTGGAAGGTTACAATATATATTTAGAAAAAAAACCCGATATTGTTTTGACTGATATAAAAATGCCTAAGATGGATGGAATTGAACTTGCAAAAAAAATAAGAGAAAAAGATGAAAAAGTAAAAATAATAATTTCTACAGCATTTAGCGATGAAAAGTATCTGTTAGCTGCTGTAGAACTCGGACTTGAGCGGTATCTTGTAAAACCACTTACAAAAAGAAATCTAATTCCAGCATTGCAAAAGGCAATTTCAAATATATCCAAAGAAAAAAAACTATTTTTTGATGATAATTTTTATTATAATTTCTCAAGTGAACTTTTTTATCAAAATGATAATGTGTTGGAAATGACAAAAAAAGAACTCTACTTTTTAAGGCTTTTGATAAAAAATAAGAATATAATCGTTACATATAATATGATTGAGCAAGAAGTTTGGGAGGATGAATATATGAGTATAAATTCATTAAGAACAACCATAGGATTTTTGAGAAAAAAATTACCAAAAAATATCATAAAGAACATATCAAATATGGGATATAAATTAAAAATTGACAATTAAAAACAAAACCAAAGAAGAAAAAAATATCAAAAAAATAGTGCTACTAGGCTCTACTTTTGCTATTATTTTAATTTCCTTAACATTAGGTTTTGTTCTTATCAATCTACAAATCAAAGAATTTAAAATTCACCTAGACACCTTTCAAAAAACTCTCATTCAAAGAGAAAAAATTACTATAAAAACTGCTATAGAAAATTTAAGAGATGATATACTGTATGAGCAAAAGGCACAACAACACAGAATAAAACAAAACATAAAAAAACAAACCAAAATTGCTCAAAAAATCGCCAATTTAATATATCTTAAAAATAAAAAGAATGATAGAAACTCGATAATAAAAAATATAAAAAACGCAATACAAAATATATCTATCAATGAAGAAAATATAGATTATTTTATATTTGATAAAGATGGAACTTATCTACTTAATACAAAATATAAGAGTTATGAAGGGGAAAATTTTATAGATTTTATAGATATAAATAACAAAAAATTTATTCAAGAAATTATAAACAAATCAAAAGATAGTAATTCGTTTGTAGATTTTTTATGGTACATGCCGGGTAGCAGTAAAATCAAAAAGAAGATAACATACTCAAAATATATTTTTGGTCTCGATATAGTTATAGGCTCAAGCAGATACGCTGAAAACAATAACCTAGTAATTAAATATCTAAAAGACAAGCTAAAAAAAAGAAGGCTTAGCAATGATGATTTTGTATTTATATACAAAATCAATAGTCTAAGCAATATAAAAAAGTATTCGATACCAATACTTGCAAAAAATATCAAAACTTCAGAACAAACAGTTGATTTCATGGAAAAAATATTGATAAAAAGTCAGTATGCAGGCAATATCTTTTTTAAGGAAAAAAACAAACTTTTATACTCGACTTTTCTTAAAAATCAAAGACTATTTATTTCTTTTGGTGTTGACTTGAAGAGAATAAATAGCATCATCAAACAAGAAACAAAAAATTCAAATAAAAACTTACAAGAGAAAATAGTTTCTTTAATTTTAATTATTTCTTTTGTTACACTTGTTTTCTTTTTATTGTCATATGCTGTAGCCCAAAAAATAGAAAAAATCTTCAAAAATTATAAATTGAAAGTTATAAGCAACGAAAGAAAGTACCAATTACTTTTTAATCATAGCAATGATGGCTTTATCATATCAAAAGTAACAAAGGATAAAAAAGCCTTTATAATCAGCACAAATACACTCGCCAAAAAATTAAGTGGATATGGAGTAGATTTGATAGGTAGGGATTTTTTTGAATTATTTGAAAAAATCAATAAAAAAACTCTTTTTGAAACAAACGAAATCTTAGATAAAGTTCTGTTAATCACAAAAGGCAAGCTTCGAAAACATATTGAATTAAGCTGTGTGCTGTACAAGCATGAGGAAGAGACATTGCTTTTTTCATCTCTTAGAGATATTAGCGAGAGAATACAATTGAAAATAGAAAAAGAAGAGCAGGAAAAACTCTTAATACAAAAATCAAAAATGGCTTCTATGGGAGAAATGATAGGAAATATCGCTCACCAATGGAGGCAACCGATATCAGAGCTTTCAGGTCTTTTCTTTGATATAGAATCAGCATATGATTATGGTGAACTAGATAAAAAATACCTATCTAAAAGGATAGATGAAGCTAATGATTTGGTTGAATATATGTCTAAAACTATAGATGATTTCAGAGAGTTTTATAATCCAAATAGCAAAAAAGAAAAATTTTATTTAGCAAAAAACATACAAAGAACTTTGAAAATAATTCATTCATCTTTTAAATATCATAATATAAAAGTTCACTTAGATATAGATCAAAATATCTGCATAGATGGATATTCAAATGAATTTTCACAGGTTTTACTAAATATACTATCAAATTCTAAAGAAACTGCACTGATAAGAGATATTAAAAAACCGAAAATTGAAATATTTACGCAAAAGAAAAAAAATAAAATATTTTTGCATATCGAGGATAATTGTGGTGGCATAGAAGAGAAAATTTTAGATAGAATTTTTGAACCATATTTTACAACAAAATACAACTATGGTACTGGCATAGGGCTATATATGTCTCAAATTATCATAGAGAATAAAATGCAAGGTAAAATTTTTGCAAAAAATACAAAGAAAAATGGAGTGAGATTTACCATTGTGTTATAAAATATATCATATAATATAACTTATAATCATAAAAGGATATATTTTGCTATACTATTTATCAATAAAAGGCAAACAAAAGCTAAAAGGCTCTATTAGCATTTCTGGAGCTAAAAACTCAGCTTTACCTCTTCTTGCTGCTTCTTTACTATCTAAACATAAAATTATTTTATCAAATATGCCAAATGTTGTTGATGTAAAAACCTTACTAATATTACTAGAAAATCTAGGTGCCAACACATCATTTAAAGACAATATTGTCAAAATAGACACCACACAAGTAAAATCAGCTTGTGCAAATTATGATATTGTACGAAAAATGAGAGCTTCTATACTGACTCTTGGGCCTTTGTTAGCTAGATTTGGACATTGCGAAGTTTCTATGCCTGGAGGTTGTGCCATAGGGCAAAGACCAATTGATTTGCATTTAAAAGCATTGGAACAAATGGGTGCAGTTATTGAATTAAAACAAGGTTATGTAGTAGCAAAAGCACCAAACGGACTCAAAGGCACTACTATCATCTTTGATAAAGTGACTGTTACAGGCAGTGAAAATATCCTCATGGCAGCAGCACTAGCTCATGGAGTCACAAGGCTAGTAAATGTTGCAAAAGAGCCTGAAGTTGTGCAATTATGTGAAGTTTTAAGAGATGCAGGAGTGAACATAGAAGGAATTGGAACTTCAAATTTGACGATAGTCGGAAGTTATGGAGAATTACTTGATATGAAAGATGTCAAAGTTATACCAGACAGAATAGAAGCTGGCACATATCTCTGTGCAGGGGCTATCACAAACTCAAAAATTACCATAACTGGCGTAATTCCAAAACATATGCAATCAATTACTCTAAAATTAGAACAAATGGGTTTTGGTTTTGATATACAAGAAAATTCTATCACAATAATTCCAGCAAAAAATATAAAAGCAAGCGATATCGAGACAAGCGAATATCCAGGCTTTCCCACAGATGTTCAAGCACAATTTATGGCACTGTGTACGCAAGCAGAAGGAACAAGCATCATAGATGAAAGACTTTTTGAAAATAGATTTATGCATGTTAGTGAACTCGCTAGAATGGGAGCAAATATCAAATTAAAAGGACATAGTGCAACAGTTGAGGGGAATATGGATTTGATAGCAGCAGATGTCATGGCAACAGATTTGAGGGCTAGTTCAGCTCTTATACTTGCAGCTCTTGTGGCAAAAGGTGTTACAAAAATTCATAGAATTTACCATTTAGATAGAGGATATGAAAACTTAGAGGGTAAATTTTCAGCCCTTGGAGCAAATATAGAAAGATTGGAGGAGTAATGCAAAAATTAACATCTTGCCCATACAATGAGGCTCAAAAATTATCACTTGATTTAGCAAATGCTAAGCTTCTAAGTGAGTGGATACCTGTATATAATTCACTAGAAAGAGTGATAGCAAAAGGCGTTACATGTAAAAAAGATTTACCTTCTTTTAATAACTCTGCACTAGATGGATACGCTATAAATTATAAAGATATTGGCAAAAAATTAAAGATAAAAGAGACTATTTTTGCAGGCGATAGCTTTAGTGGAATTTTAGAAGAAAATGAATGTTATAAAATCATGACAGGAGCTAAGATACCAAGTGATGCAGATACAATTGTGGCATTTGAAAATGCAGAAATTTTGGAAGATAATTTCGTGCAAATTCCACAAAATATCAAAAAGGGAAATGCTTTTAGAGTAAAAGGCGAAGAGATAAGTTATGGTGACACCCTCTTTTCAGATGGAACCATTATCAACTCTTCTTGTGTAGCACTTCTCGCTTCTCAAGGAATTTCTCAAGTAGAAGTATATAAAAAGCTTTCAATTGCAATTTTTTCAACTGGCAATGAGTTAAGGGAACCTTGGGAAAGTGCAAATGAAGACGAGATATACAATGTAAATTCATCTTCTTTGATAGCTCTTTTTGAAGAGTATGGATTTAAAGCTGATTATTGCGGTGTGATACCAGATAACTTAGAACAAAGTAAAGCATATTTTCAAAAAATGAAATCTTATGATTTTCTAGTCACGACTGGTGGCATAAGTATGGGTGAAGCTGATTTTGTCGAAGATGCCCTGCTTTACAATGGACTAAAATCACTTTTTCATGGCATAAATATCAAACCTGGTCGCCCTACAATGATAGGAAAAATGGACAACACAATCGTAGCTTCTATGCCTGGAAATCCACTAGCTGCATATGTAAATGCTTTTTTATTTCTAATCCCACTCCTTAAAAAACTGCAAGGAAATAACGACTTTGAACATAAAAAAATCAAAGCAAAAATAGCAAAAGAGTTAAAACTAAAAGCTAAAAGGACAAATCTAGTATTGGGTAATTTTAAAGATGGTTTATTTAATGTAACCATGAATAATAAATACGGTTCAGGTATGATAACCCCTATATTTAAAAGCAATGCTATACTAATCACAAGTAATGAGCAAAGTCTAATTTGTAAAAATGAAGAGATAGAAATAATTCTTTTCAAAGGAAGTTTTTGATAACATTTCACTCTATAAGCGGGAATAGCTCAGCGGTAGAGCACGACCTTGCCAAGGTCGGGGTCGCGAGTTCGAACCTCGTTTCCCGCTCCATTTTTTTACTACTGTTTATGCTGAGCTTTTTAAATTCAAATGATAGTTTTTTTATAAAAAACAGTTACTGTACTGATAATCTTCAAAAAATTACATCTTCTCTTTTTACTAAAAATAAAAAAAATGAATTTTTCATACTGAATTTGCCAAAAAATATAGTTAATTTTCGTGTGTCTTCACTTAAAATTATCTCTAAATTTAAGCAAAATGATATAAATATCACTGATTTAAGCAATGGCATCGTAGTTTTTAAAAAATGTAAAATTCCTATAAATCTCAAAGTGATAAAAAATATGTTAGCCGAAAAATTTAAAGAAAAATTTAAAAGTATAGAGATTAAAAGTATAGAACTTCACCCTATTTCTATTGTTAATTCAAAACTATCAACTTACAAGATACAAAGATTGGATATACAGCCCAACAATCTTAGACGCTCTCATGGGACTTTTGGTGTTTGGCTTGCAAAAGGTAAAACTACAAAACAAATATACTTAAAATACAATATTGATGCTTCATTATTAGTTCTTAAAGCAAATTATAACTTGCGAAACGGTAAAATCCTACAAAACAGTGACTATATGAAAGAAAAAATTAAATTTAGAAAAATACCTTTTGAGATATTACAAGATAATCCAGACAATAAATACATAGTCAGAGGATACATTAGAAAAAATGCGATACTAAGCATGAGGTACTTTAGAATTAAAAAAGATGTGCTAAAAGGAAGTTATATAAAAGCTATTCTAAAAGATGAAAATCTAGTTTTGGAAGTTGATGCACATGTGTTAAAAGATGCAAATATTGGTGATATTACTTTGATAAAAACGGATGCAGGGAAAGTTTTTAAAGCAAAAATATTATCATTCAAAATAGCCATAATAATGGAGTAAAATTGTGAAATTAATCATAGGTATAAGTGGTGCAAGCGGGGTTGGATTAGGTGAAAAATTTATAAAAAAACTTCCTAGCAAAATAGAAAAATATATAATATATTCACAAAATGCCAAAACAGTATTGAAGAAAGAAGAAAATAGATTTTTTTTAGACAATAGTGACATATCGGCTCCTACAGCATCAGGTTCTTTTAAGTGTGATAGCATGATAATTATTCCTTGCAGCATGAACTCTTTAGCAAAAATTTCATGTGGAATTGGGGATAATCTTATAACAAGAAGTGCAGCCGTTATGCTTAAGGAGCAAAAAAAGCTCATCTTAGCTCCAAGAGAGATGCCATTTTCTACGATAGCTTTGGAAAACATGTTGAAACTTTCTAAGTTAGGAGTTATAATTGCACCTCCAGTTTTGGGTTATTATGCAAAAAGTGAAACTTTGGAAGATATGGAAGATTTTTTGATTGGAAAATGGTTTGATTTGCTAAAAATTGAACATAATTTATATGAAAGATGGAGAGGATAATGTCTCATAAAATTGCCATTTATCCAGGTACTTTTGACCCTATAACATTGGGTCATTTATCTGTTATAAAAAGAGCCAAGAAAATTTTTGATAAGGTTATAGTTGGTGTTGCAGATTCTGGAATTAAAAAACCTATGTTTGATTTAGATACTAGAGTTTTGATGGCACGATCTAGTTTAGAAAAGATTGGTGATGTTAAAGTCTTACCATTTTACTCGCTTTTGGTGAATTTTTGTCAAGAACAAAAGGTAAACACTATAATAAGAGGCTTAAGAGCTGTAAGTGATTTTGAGTATGAACTCCAAATTGGCTATGCAAATACATCAATGGACAAAAATATAGATACGATTTATCTGATGCCAAGTCTTGAACATGCTTTTATAAGCTCAACTGTAGTGAGAGACATCGTAAGGCACAAAGGCGATGCTAGCCACTTGGTACCTCGTGAAATTTTAAAATTTTTGGAAAATTAAATGTATGTAATTTTTGAAGGAATTGATACCGCAGGAAAAAGCACTCAAATAGAGCTTTTTGAGAAAAATATAAAGGATGTTACAATCACAAGAGAGCCAGGAGGTACAAAACTTGGTGAAAAATTAAGAGAAATTATCTTAAAGAGTGAGCATAAAATCGCTTTTAATACTGAGCTTTTTCTTTTTCTTGCGGATCGTGCTCAAAATTTTGAAGAAAATATACAAAATAGTCGTGATAAAATACTTATATCAGATAGAGGTATGATTTCTGGCATATCCTATGCTCTTGCAAACCATCCCATGATTGATGCAGAACTTTTGATTTTAATGAATAAATTTGCATTAAGTGGACATTTGCCCGATAAGGTTGTTTTATTTAAGACAAACAAAGAATTAATACAACGAAGACTTTACCAAAAAAAGCATGATAATATAGAGTCAAGAGGCATTGATTATCTTTTAAAAGTTCAAGACTTGATGATTGATGTTTTAAATAAACTACCAATAAAAGTTTTGATAATTGATGCTTCAAAGTCTATAGAAGAGATACACAAAGAAATAAAGGAATTTATACTATGATACAAGCACTAAGAGGTATGAAAGATCTATTTTCGCCTGAAAATGAAAAGTATATATATTTTATTGAAAATTGTAGTAGGATTGCAAAAAATTATGGGTATGAATACATAGAAACACCTATACTTGAAGAGACCGCTCTTTTTAAAAGAAGTGTTGGCGAAAGCAGTGATATAGTTGGAAAAGAGATGTATCAATTTATAGACAAAGGCAACAATGATGTTTGTCTGAGACCTGAAGGCACTGCTGGGGTTGTAAGAGCTTTTATACAACAAAAATACGATAAAGCAAAAGTTCAAAAGAAGTTTTTTTATTATGGACCAATGTTTAGATACGAAAGACCTCAAAAAGGCAGGCTTAGAGAATTTCATCAATTTGGAGTTGAAAGCTTTAATCAAGCAAATATAAAAGAAGATGCGAGTATTATATTGATGCTAAGAGATATGTTGGATTTTTTTGGCATAAGTTATAAGCTAGAGCTAAACTCTTTAGGGTGTCCTGATTGTATGCCAACTTACAAAGAAAAATTGGTAGAATTTTTGCAAAATGAAGAAAGTATTTGTCCCGATTGCAAAAGAAGAAGAGATACCAACCCAATAAGAGTTCTTGATTGTAAGAATAAAAGCTGTCAAGAGATATACAAAAATGCCCCTTTTCTTATTGATAATCTTTGCTCGACTTGTAGTGATGAATTTGAACAATTAAAAAAGATACTAGATAAATTTATTATACCATATGTCATTAATCCAAAACTTGTTCGTGGGCTTGATTATTATAGTAAAACAGCATTTGAATTTGTAAGTGATAATATAGGAGCTCAAAGTGCGATAGCGGGTGGTGGTAGATATGATAAGCTGGTTGAATATTTAGATGGTAAACCTACTTGCGGAATTGGTTTTGCTATGGGAATAGAGAGGCTAATGTATCTTTTAATTATGCCACAAAACAAAAGAAGCGGATATTATATTGGTGCACTTTGCGAAGAAGCTAGTGAAATTTGTTTTGATTTAGCAATAAATCTGAGAAAAACAGATAAAACAAATATCAACTATGATATAAAATCCCTCAAAACACATCTAAAAAATGCAGATAAGCAAAATGCTAGATATTGTTTATGTGTAGGAGAAGATGAATTAGCTAAAGACTTAATATGGATTAAAGATTTGGAAAACAAAGCTGAAAAAAGCATATCAAAAAACGAGTTACTAGGATAAAGATTTGGATTATGGCATAGATATCTGGGCAAATGATAATTTTTTTATTGACAATAAAAAAGTAAAAGTTAAATACAAAAGTAGCCCCTCTTTGATAAAGATAATAAACAAAATAAGAGAAGAAGGAACGAGAGGTCCAATTTTACTTAGATTTCCACATTTGATAGAAAAACAGATAAATTTGATATATGAAAATTTTAAGGCTGCAAAAGAAGAGTTTAATTACCAAGGAAAGTTTAATGCCCTCTTTCCCCTTAAAGTCAATCAATATCCAAATTTTGTAAAAAATTTAGTAAAAATTGGTAAAAAATACAATTATGGACTAGAGGCTGGTAGTAAAGCTGAGCTTTTGCTTGCCATGGCATACAACAATGAAAATTCACCAATTACTGTAAATGGTTTCAAAGATGAAGAGATGATATCTTTAGGATTTATCGCTCGCGAGATGGGGCATGATATAACTTTGATAATTGAGGGTCTAAACGAGTTAAAAAATATAATAAAAACAGATAAAAAGCGGTTTGGTATAGCACCAAATATCGGTCTTCGTATAAGATTACATAGCTCAGGAATTGGTATTTGGGCAAAAAGCGGTGGAATTAATTCTAAGTTTGGCTTGACTTCTACGGAACTTATAGAAGCCATGCAACTTTTAAAAAATGCAAATTTAATAGATAAATTTAGTATGATTCATTTTCACATAGGTTCTCAAATTTCAGAGATAGGACCGTTAAAGAAAGCACTAAGAGAAGCTGGAAATATTTATGCACAACTTAAAAAAATGGGTGCACCACGATTAAATGCGATTAATCTTGGTGGTGGATTGGCGATAGAGTATTCACAATACAAAGATGAGATAAAACGAAACTACACACTAAGAGAATACGCAAATGATGTAACATACCTTTTGAAAGATATTTCAGTAAGAAACAGTGTTAAAGAGCCAGATATTTATATAGAATCAGGGAGATATATAGCTGCTTCACATGCTGTTTTAGTAGCTCCTGTACTAGAGCTTTTTTCACAAGAATATACTCAAGCGAAACTAAAGTTAAAAGAGAAAAACCCACCTTTAGTGCAAGAATTATATGAACTATACAAGACAATAGATAGCACCTATGCTCAAGAATATCTTCATGATAGCATTGACCATATGAACTCACTTTTGACACTATTTGATTTAGGATATATCGATTTGGTAGATAGAAGTAATACTGAAATTTTAGTAAATTTAATCATTAAAAAAGCAATAACACTTTTAAAAGATAAAGGTTCAAAAGAATTGCTTCAAATTCAAGATATGATTCAAGAAAGGTATCTTATAAATTTTTCTATTTTTCAAAGTTTGCCAGATTTTTGGGGCATAGGGCAAACTTTTCCTGTGATGCCACTAGATAGATTGGACGAGAAACCAACTAGGTCTGCTTCTATTTGGGACATCACTTGTGATAGTGATGGGGAAATAAGCTACAATAGAGAGCAACCTCTATTTTTACATGAACTAGATGTTACCAAAGAAGATTATTTTCTAGGATTTTTTTTAGTTGGTGCTTATCAAGAAGTGCTTGGTATGAAACACAATCTTTTTACTCATCCTAGCGAAACTACTGTTTTTATAAATGAAAATGGATTTGAAATTCAAAATAGTGTTGAAGCCCAAAGCATCATGGACATTATAGAAGATTTAGATTATAATGTGGATGAAATAAAAGATACATTAAATGATAAAATTAAAAATTCAAATTTTATAAATGAAAAAGCCAAAAAGCAAATGAAGAAAGAAGTTAGTCTTTTTTTAAATGACAACGGCTATTTGAAAACTATAAATTAAAGGAAGAAAAAGAAATGACTGGAAAAATAAATCTTTGGCAACAAATTAAAGAAGATTTTTCTCAACCGCTTAAAAATGATCCTGCTATAAACTCTAAAGTTGAGCTTTTTTTTAATTATCCTGGAGTTTGGGCAATTGTGAATTATAGATTTGCAAATATTTTATACAAAAAAGGTTTCAAAAGAATTGCAAGAATTATTATGGGTATCAATCAGTTCATAACAAATATAGACATACATCCTTGTGCAACTATCGGAAGAAGAGTTTTTTTAGACCATGCAATTGGCGTAGTTATAGGAGCAACAACTATAATTGAAAATGATATTTTGATTTATCAAGGGGTAACACTTGGTGGTGTTAGCTTAAAGCGTGACCAAAAAAGACATCCAACTATAAAAAGTGGAGCAGTTATAGGTGCAGGTGCAAAAGTTCTTGGAAACATAATTATAGGCGAAAATTGCCGTATAGGTTCTAATTCTGTAGTTATAAATTCTGTTGCAGATAACTCAACTGCAGTTGGCATCCCTGCAAGAGTTATAAAAAAAGGCAGAGATAAAAACCCAATGGCTCATAACAAAATACCTGATATTAATAAAGAACTATTTTTATATCTATTTAAAAGAATTAAGGTGCTTGAAACTGCTGTTAATTTTCAACATAAGGATAAAAAATTAATTGAAGATGATAAAGATTTAGAGGCAATTTACAAACAATTTATAAAATCAGTAAAGGAATAACATGTTATCAAAGCGAACACAATCATTATCGGAGTCTATGACTTTAGCAATCACAGCCTTAGCAAAACAGATGAAAAACGATGGTAGAGATGTCATAAGTTTTTCTGCAGGAGAGCCAGATTTTGACACACCTCAAATCATCAAAAATGAAGCTATTCGAGCTTTAATGGATGGCTTTACAAAATACACAGCAGTTGCCGGGTGTCCAGAAGTTATAAATGCCATTAAGGCAAAGCTCAAACGAGAAAATAATCTCACATATGATGCTGGCGATATCATCACAAATGTTGGTGCAAAGCAGTCTCTTTTTAATTTAACTCAAGTATTGATTGATGAAGGGGACGAAGTCATTGTGCCAACTCCATATTGGGTTACATATCCTGAAATCATAAAATATGCTGGTGGAGTTATGGTAAAAATTTCAACAGATGATTCTACAAATTTTAAAATTACACCTGAACAGTTAAAAAATGCCATAACAAATAAGACAAAATTACTGATATTAAATTCTCCATCAAATCCAACTGGTTCTGTTTATACAAAAAAAGAATTACAAGATTTGGCTCAAGTTTTAAAAGGAACAAAAGTATTGGTGGCTTCAGATGAAATGTATGAAAAACTCGTCTATGATGGATTGAAATTTACTTCAACCGCAAGTATTAGTGAAGACATGTATCAAAGAACTATCACGATAAATGGCTTAAGCAAATCTGTTGCTATGACAGGCTGGAGATTTGGTTATTTAGCTTCCCCAATCAAAGAATTAACAACTAGCATGAAAAAACTGCAGAGCCAAAGCACTTCAAATATAAATTCTATAACACAAAAAGCTGCAATTCCAGCACTTTTAGGCGATACAGATAAAGATATTGAAATTATGCGTATTGAATTTGAAAAGCGAAGAAATCTTGCCGTGAAATTGTTTAACAAAATAGAAGGTCTTAGCGTGATTAATCCAAATGGTGCTTTTTATCTTTTTGTAAATATTAAAAAGTTTTCAAATGATTCACTCGATTTTTGCAAGAGACTTTTAGAAGAAAAAGGAGTAGCTACAGTTCCAGGCATTGGTTTTGGAAGCGAAGGATACTTTAGATTATCATTTGCAACTGATGAAAATAGCATAACAGAAGGTATAAAAAGAATTGGCGATTTCGTAAAAAATTACTAGTAGATTACATAACTGACCTTACGCATTTTTTTCTCGAAAAACCCTACTTTTTGTGGCTTTTTCTGGGGGTTGTAGGGACTGAAAGTCCCTGCCACTATATCGGGCTTTGCTCGTTATAGTGTATAAGGTCAGTTATATAAAGTAGAGCTTAGAGCTAAGCTCTACTTTATTATTGATTATTTTTTCCCAAATTTTTCTTTAGCTTCGTTAAGAGCTTCTATTAATTGATCCAAATTCTCATAAGGAACATGTGCCTTCCAATCTGGTTCTTCTGAATTTTTTTTCAGTGAAATACCTATACTAACTACTGGAAATGAGCCATCACCGTAAGGTTCTTCCAAATGAGAAACAGAAATCACCCCATTTTTAGTATCTGCTAAAGCAAATGTTTTTAATACTGTATTTTTTCCACCCATGTTATATCCTTTTGTTATTTTTAAAAAATTTTGTTATTTTTACTTGTTGTTTTAACCACTCTTTTTGCAACATCAATGGAAAGCCACCATATGTTTTTCCACCTTCTAGCGTTTTAGTAACACCGCCTCTTGCAGCAATTACAGCAAAATCTCCAATTTTTAAGTGCCCTGCTGCTGCACTTTGTCCTCCCATAATAACATTTCTTCCTAATTTTGTTGAACCAGCAAGACCAGATTGTGAGACCATAATGCAGTATTCTCCTAATTCACAATTATGTCCAATTTGAACTAAGTTGTCTATTTTTGTACCTTTTTTTATGACTGTTGTTCCAAATACAGCTCTATCAACAGTTGAATTTGCTCCTATTTCTACATCGTTTTCAAGTATGACATTGCCATTGTGGTAGATTTTTATATGTTCACCTTTTTTTGTATGAGCATAACCAAAACCATCACTTCCAAGAATAACTCCAGCTTGAAGTATGCAATTTTTGCCAATAATGGTATTTGCATATATAACACTGTTTGGATAAACAACACTGTTCTCGCCTATATTTACATTTTGTCCTATGGTTACATTTGGATAAATCACTACTCCAGCTTCTATTTTGGAATTGCTACCAATTTGCACATTTGCACCTATGTGGGCATCTCTATTTATGTTAGCTTGAGAAGTAAAATCAAATGAATTTTTAGCAAAATACTTACTTAAAATTGCAAAAGATAGATGAGGATTATCGCATACCAAAGATATGATATTGTTCGGTAGAAAATCAACAAATTCCTTGGTTGTCAATATCACTCTAGCTTTTGTTTTTTTTAAATCTTGTATCAACTTAGCATCATCAAAAAAAACTATATTTTTTTCACTAGCATCAAGAAGGGTGGAAAACGACTCCATTTCAAAGTCATTTCCACTATATTCTAATTCTAAAATTTCTGCTATTTTACTTATTTTCATCAAATATCCATGGCGACTGAGCCACTACGAACTATCTGTATAGGGTTATATCTTTTTACAGTTTTAAGAAAATTATCTATCCTTTTAGCATTATCTGCCACCATGATAACTATAAAATTCTCTCCACTATTTGCAATGGTACCGTTATAAGCCTTTAGCATTGCATCCAAACCATTAAAATCTTCATTCAAAGGAATTTTTACTAATGCCATCTCTTTTTCAACAAATTCACCAGATTCTATAACTTTATAAGTTGGTATTAATTTATGCAATTGTTTTACAATTTGCTCTAAAACTCTCTCATTTCCGCATGTTACTATAGTAAGTCTAGATAAATTTGTTTCAGGAACGGGAGCCACCGTAAGAGAATCTATATTGTACCCTCTTCCTGCAAATAGCCCTGAAATTCTTGATAGTACACCATCTTCATTTGTCACAATAACAGATAATACTCTTCTGATTTCTTTCATGTCTATTCCTTATACTCTAACATCATATTGTATAGTGTTCCACCAGCTGGAACCATTGGTAGTACATTTTCCAACCTATCAACATTTACATCAATCATACATACGACATTGCTCTTAATTGCCTCTTTCAATGCTTCATCAAACTCTTTTTTAGTCTCAACTCTAAAACCTCTACCACCAAAACTTTCAGCAAGTTTTACAAAATCAGGTTGAGCTCTACTTAAATCCGTAGATGCATATCTTTTATCATAAAAAAATGTTTGCCATTGCCTAACCATGCCCAAAAAGCCATTATTTAAAATGATATTAATAACTGGTATATTTGATTCATAAGCTGTCATTAACTCTTGAATATTCATTAAAATAGAACCATCTCCAGAGATATTTATTGAGATTTTCTCAGGGATTGCTTTTTTCACACCCATAGCAGCTGGAAAACCAAAACCCATAGTACCCAATCCTCCACTTGTGATAAACTGTCTAGGTCTGCTAAATGGATAAAATTGTGCCGTCCACATTTGGTGCTGTCCTACATCTGTAGAGATGATAGCTTTATCGCCTAGAGTTTCTCCTACTCTTTGTATGACCCATTGTGGTTTTATATTGTTTTTATTATCGCTATAGCCTAGAGGATGAATTTCATCATATCTTTTTAGTAAATCTCTCCATGATTGGTATTTTGCTCTTTTAACTTTTTCTCTTGCGATTGGCATCATATCACTCAAAACATTTTTCAAATCACCAACTATTGGATAGTCAATATCAACAATTTTTCCGATGCTACTTGGATCTATATCTACATGTACGACCTTTGCATGTTTTGCAAATTCACTCAATTTTCCCGTCACCCTATCATCAAATCTAGAGCCTAAAGCTATCATGAGGTCCGCTTCACTCATTGCCATGTTTGCACTATAGCATCCATGCATACCAACCATACCCATAAGCAAAGGATTTGAGTCACCCATAACACCTCTAGCCATCAAAGTTTCAACTGCAGGTATGCCAGTAAATTTTGCAAACTCTCGAACAAGTTCGCTTGCTCCTGAATTTACCGCACCTCCACCAATATATAAAATTGGTCTACTAGAATTGGCAATTGCATCTACAACTTTTTTGATTTGTCTGCTATTGCCTTTATAGGTTGGCTTATATGTTTGCATTGTAATTTTTTGGGGATAATCAAATTTTGCTATTTGAGCCGTAACATCTTTAGGTATATCAATATGTACGGGTCCTGGTCTGCCACTACTTGCTATATAAAAAGCTTCTTTTAAAACTCTAGGCAAATCCTTAGCATCTTTTACGAGATAATTATGTTTTACGCAAGGTCTGCTGATTCCAACTGCATCTATCTCTTGAAATGCGTCAGTACCAATCATACTTATAGGAACTTGTCCACTAATAACAACCATAGGAACAGAGTCTATATAAGCGGTCGCAAGTCCTGTTACTGCATTTGTAAATCCAGGACCACTTGTAACAAAAGCAACTCCCACTTTTCCACTAGCTCTTGCATATCCATCGGCTGCATGAATTGCAGCTTGTTCATGCCTTGTCAATATATGCTCAAAATAATTTTGTTTATAAATTTCGTCATAAACATTCATGATAGCACCACCAGGATAGCCAAAGACAACGCTAACATTCTCCCTTCGCAGTGCTTCGATAACCATCTGGGAACCGTTTAAATCCATGACATCTCCTTTCATTTTTTATTTGATTTCTTTTGTAACTCAAACTTAGAGGCAAATCCACCCGTTGGTCTGAGTCTTAAACTAAAGTTACAAAAGAAATCTATCGCGTAAAGCTTGATATTGTACCTAAAAAAGTCTTTAATTTAGCACAAAGAGAGTGCTACTCCTTCTCTTAGTCCGTCATCTATGACTATACATTTTTCAAATCCTATATTTTGCATAATACTTATAACTATTAAAATTCCTGTTTTTATAAGTTCACTTCTATTTGCACCACAATATCTCTCTTGCTCATTTTTACTCAGTTTAAGTATCCTTTTATATGCTTTTTCAAAATCATTTAAATACAAGACTGATCCATTCACTTTTTGATGATCATAAGAAGCGTAATCCATTCCTTGTAAAAATGCAGATACAGTCGTAGGTGTTCCAGCAGTTGCAACTAAAAAGTCAGCTTTTTTATTTTTTTTAGCAAAATCAATCAAAGGTTTTATCTCTTTTTTAATTCCGCTTTCTAAATCTTTTCTATATTTTTCTGAAACATTTAATATCCCAAAAGAAAAACTTTTACTATTTATGACATCATTTTTGATATAACTAAGTTCAGTTGAGCCTCCTCCTAAATCAAATAGAGCAAAATTTTCATCATTTATATTTTGTCTTAAAAGTGAGTTTCTAACTCCCAATATAGTATATTTTGCCTCTTCTTCTCCACTAATTATCTCAAAATCCAAATCAAATTGTTCTTTTATCTTTTCTAAAACAGAGTTGGCATTTTTTGCAACTCTTAAAGCCTGAGTTGTGACACATTTGGTCTTATCGCAGTTAAAATCTATAAAATTTTGAGCATCTTGCAAGGCATTTAGTATATTTGCTATCGCTTCATCACTTATGATACCACTTTTTTCCAAATTTTTGCCAGTCTTTACAATTCTCTCAAATTCGTTTATTCTTTCTTTTGTAGCACAATCAATTTGGACTATTCTTATGGTATTTGAACCTAAATCACAACCAATCATTTCTCTTATCCTTGTTTTATGGTTTTATTATAGCCAATTATCTGCTAATTTAGGAAATATTAAAAGAACTTAAGCAATGTATGGATAAAATAAATAAAAAAGAGGTTTACGATGTTACTTGGAGTAAATATTGATCATATCGCAGTCTTAAGAGAAGCTAGAAAAATTAATGACCCAGATCCGCTAGATGCTGTACCAATTGTCAAAAGAGCTAGAGCTGATCAAATTACTATACATCTAAGGGAAGACAGAAGACATATAAATGATTATGATGCAAAAAGAATTATAGAAAATTCTCAATTGCCCATTAATCTTGAGTGTGCCATAGATGAGAAAATCATAAAAAAAGTTTTAGAATTAAAACCCCATCGTGTTACAATTGTTCCCGAAAAAAGAGAGGAAGTAACGACAGAAGGTGGGCTTGATGTGTCGAAAAATTTTGAAGCTTTAAAAGATGTCACAAAAGAGTTGCAAACAAATGGAATAGAAGTATCTTTATTTATAGACCCTAATCCGAAAGTTATCAAATTATCAAAAGATATCGGAGTTGATTGGATAGAACTGCATACTGGTTTGTATTCAAATATCTATGCTATGTTATTTTCTAATTTAGGATTTACTAAACACAGCATAAAAGAGCTAGAACTTCCAAGAAGTAAATTAAAAAAATTACTTCAATTATCATTAAAAGAACTGATAGACAATACTGCTTATGCAAATTCGTTAGGCTTAAAAGTAGCCGCTGGACATGGATTAAATTATCAAAATGTAAAAGAAATATGTAAGATAAATGGCATCATAGAACTCAATATCGGTCAATGTATAATAGCAAGATCTGTTTTTACTGGTTTTGAAAATGCGGTGCGAGAAATGCTTGAGATAATACAATGAAACTTTTCGCCAAAGCCAAAGCAACAGTCGCGAGGAATTTTTGCGGAATTTACTTCCGTAAAAAGGGGACAATAATATAAAACTGCAGAAGTTACTACTTCGTGCTTCAGTAGAGTGTGAATTGTTTGAGAGCTTTGCTCTTAAACAAGATGACAATAAAATAAGTTTCTTCTTGGCAAAGCCAAAGCTTTAGTCGCGAGGAATTTGTCAGGAGCTTTGCTCCTAACAAAGGGGACAATAAAATGAAAAAAATAGCTATTAGCATAGGCGATTTAAATGGTATCGGGCTTGAAATTGCATTAAAGGCTCATAAAAAGATTTCCAAAATTTGCAAGCCAATTTATTGCATAAACAGACTTATACTTGAGTGGGGAAGTGCCATGCTAGGCATTGATATACCAAAAGAATTCAAGATTCAAGAATGTGGCGAAGTTTTTGATATAAAACCAGGTGAAAACACCAAAGAAGCTGGCGAATCCTCTTTTGATTCATTTATCACTGCCGTTGCTCTTGCAAAAAGTAAAAAAGTATCAGCAATAGTAACTCTACCAATAAACAAATCCTCTTGGGCAATGGCTGGAATTAACTACAAAGGTCACACAGACGCTCTTAGTGATTTGCTTGGTTGTGAAACAACTATGATGTTAGGTTGTAAAGACATGTTCGTCATACTTTTTACTCATCATATACCACTCAAAGATGTTAGCTCTCAAATAAGCACGAAAAAATTATCAAAATTTTTAATTGATATTTCTAAATATATAGACTCTGATAAAATTGCCGTTCTAGGATTGAATCCACATGCAGGCGATGATGGTGTTATAGGAAGCGAAGATAAAGATATACAAAAAGCTATAAAAAAAGCAAATAAATCGATAAAACGAGATATTTTTCAAGGTCCACTTGTACCAGACACTGCTTTTAGTAAAGAGAACAGAAAAGAATTTAAGTATTTTGTTTGTATGTATCATGATCAAGGGTTGATACCACTAAAAGCACTTTATTTTGATGAAAGTATAAATGTCACCCTAAATGATAGTATCGTTAGAACTTCTGTTGATCACGGAACTGCATTTGATAAAGCATATAAAAATTCAAATTTATCACTCAAAAGTTATATAAATGCTGTGAAAGAAGCCTTAAACCACTAAATCCATCAAAGCCTTTAGTGCTTTATTTTCATCTTTATTTGAGATTGAAGAATCCACTTTTTTTGGTTTTTTATACACATGGTCATAGTAATCAAGCAGTAAAATTTCAGAAACTTTTGCTAAGTTTCTATTTTTATATTCTAGAATTATCTCTTCTTTTGCAGTTTTTTTTATATAAGGTGTGATTTTATCCATGCAATAATAAAAAAATTCATCATCTATGTCTATATAGTCATCTAAGATTCTTTGCACTCTTTGTTCTATTGGCGCTGTTACCTCGACTCTTTTGCCCTCGCCCATTCTTTTATACAACAAATCAGGAAGAATTATCTTTCCTATCCTTTTACTCTCTCCTTCTATAAAGATAGGTTTACTTGTATTCATCTTTAAAAGCTCAAAAAACAGCTTATTTTGAAACTCTTTTTGAGAAGGTTGCTCGCCTTTAACAGAGCCAAATGTAGAGCCTAGGTGGTTTGCTAGTGCTTCTAAATCTATAGAATTTGGAAGTTTTTGTATTAGTTCGCTTTTGCCACACCCCGTATTTCCGCCTAAAACTATAAAATTTTTATGTGGAAAATTTTCAATATTATGCACAACATGACTTCTAAAACCTTTGTATCCAAAATCTAGTTTATACACCCTGTAACCTATATTTGAAAATATTGTCGCCAAAGAGCCTGATCTTAACCCTCCTCTTGCACAGTAAATCGCAATTTTTGAGCCAATTTTACATAATTTATTTAGCTCAAAAATATGTCTTGCTGCATTTAGGCATATATAGCTTGCACCTTTTACCTTTGCTTCACTTTTTGATTTTTGTTTATATATAAATCCAATTTCTTCGTGTTCTTTATCACTTAAAGCAAAAAAATTCACTGCATTTGGGATTTTTGAATGCTTATATTCACTAGGACTTCTTGCATCAATTATAAGATCAAACTCACTATATTGCTCTATAAAATCTTTGGTATTAATTATTTCTAACATATTTACCTATATCATTTTTAAGTTGTTTATGTGTTTTTTTAAAATCAGTAGAAAATACTCTTGTGTCAGCAATAGTTGTTATAAAATTTGTATCTCCAATCCATCTTGGCATGACATGATAATGCACATGTTCGGCTATTCCCGCACCTGCACCTCTTCCTAAGTTCATACCTAAATTTACGCCATCCGCATTAAATTCATCTTTAAGCATTTTGACACATTTCTTGACAATTTTGCTCAAATGCAACCAAACTTTTTCATCTAAATTTTCTATGTTGTCAATATGTTGCAATGGTATCACCATGATATGTCCAGCAGTATAGGGATATTTATTCATCACAATAAAACATTTCTCATCTCTATATAAAACAAAATTTTCATCATCTAGGTTAGGATTTTGTACGATGTCACAAAACACACAAGCACTTTTTTTATCTCTTATCACATAATCTCTTCGCCATGGAGCATATAGATAATTCATATGCTTTTAAACTCTTTTAAGCTTTGTGATATATTTTCTTGACGCATAAAATGCTCACCAATCAAGAAAGCATCAACACCTGCTTTGTTTAATTCGACTAAAGTCTCTTTATCATTCAATCCACTCTCTGCAACAATGATTTTACCATTTGGAATGAGGGGAATAAGTTTTTTACATAGTTCCATATCCATCTCAAATGTTTCAAGATTTCTATGATTTATACCGATAATATCAGCACCTGCAAATATAGCTTTTGTCAAATCCTCCTTGTCATGAACTTCAACTAAAGCATTTAATCCTAGCCTCCAAGCATACTCCAGCAGTGCTTTTAACTCTTTTTGACAAAGTGCTTTTGCGATTAATAGTATAAAATCAGCTCCATAAACAAGTGCCTCGAGAATTTGATATTCATCTATTATAAAATCTTTTCTTAAAAGAGGAGTCGGGACATATCTTCTGATTTGAGTTATATATTCAAGATTTCCCTGGAAAAAATGAGGCTCAGTGAGCACAGAAATAGCATTTGCCCCACCTTTTTCATACTCTTTTGCTATAAATAATGGATCAAAATCTTTCCTAATCACACCTTTGCTTGGACTTGCTTTTTTAACTTCTGCGATAATTCTATAAGGGTCATCATCGCTTGAAGCAAGTATTGGTCTGACATCTCTTGGTTGATAGGGATTATACGCTAAGCTTCTACCTAGCCAATCAAGTGAAAACTTTTTTTTTCTCTCTTTTAAATCTTCTTTTGTTTTTTTGATAATTTCATCTAATATCATTTATCCTCTTTTATGCACTTTAATATCTTTCTATAGTGCAACAAGACTTCCGGTTCATCAGAGTCTTTTGCAAATTTTTTGATGATTTCATATGCTTTTTTACATTTATTTAATTTATAATATCCCCAAGCAAGCGAATCAAGATAAAAAAGTGATTTTGGCTCTATCTCTAAAGCTCTTTTTACAAGACGGACACCTTTTTTAACATCTAAATCATGATCTATAAGCAGGTACCCATAATAATTCAAATACAAAGGGTCTTGAAAATCTTTCAAAACTATTTCAAATTTTTCGGATACTGATTTTAAAATTTTCTTATTTAATTTTTTTCTATTAGCTTCATATTGAAAAATAGCCATTTTACCTAGAAAATCGACATTTTTTGTCTTCTTATATAATTTTTTTGCGACCTTGTAAGCATCAGTATAATCTCCACTAGAAGAGTATATGTCAAGCAACATTTTA
The DNA here is from genome assembly GCA_013151055.1 of Campylobacterota bacterium. GTDB lineage: Bacteria > Campylobacterota > Campylobacteria > Campylobacterales > Sulfurospirillaceae > JAADIZ01. The sequence continues at coordinate 13,167 of JAADIZ010000110.1, read as the reverse complement.
GGATTGTATCCACTTTTTTTGAGAAACTTTATCGCGTCATATTTATCTTTTTTATATATTAAAAGTTCTATAATTTTTTTAGCAAACTCATCTGTTTTAAACTTTTGGTAAAGCTTTTTATATGTTGAGATAAGTCCATTTATATTTTTTTCCTGTCCGTATATTCGTAAAAGTACAAAATATACACGCTTATTTGCTTCATGAAGTCTTACATAAGTTTCAAGATAGGAGATTGCTTCTTCTTTTTTACCTAAAAATCTATACATCAAACTTACCATGTTTATCAAAGATTTTTGAGAGTTATCTATTTTGAATGAGCTTTGATAGTACTTTAAGGCAAGCTTATATGATTTTTGCACCATATAAATATCCCCCATTAGAGATAAATTTTGTGCAGTTTTTTCTTTTTTTAAGATTTCTAGAGCTACTTTTTCTGCATTTTTATAATTCTTATTTTGAAGATAATATTGTGTCAAAAGCTTTTTAAATAGTAAATTTTTAGGATATAAATCTATAGATTTATTCAATAAATCATATGCCTCTTTTTTATTTTTGCTCAAAAGTGAAACCATAGCTTCTCTTTCTAAGTAATCAATTTTTTTACTTTTTTCATACAGCAACTCGAATGTGCTCATCGCACTTATATATTTTCCTAATCTTTGGTCCTCTAAGGCTTGCATTATCAATAAATCTTCATTTGCAAAAGATTTCTTACCAATTTTCACTACTGGTGCTTTTTGCGAACAACCTGTGAGAATAAGAATAATAAAAAGAACTATAACCGAATTATACCTGGACATTCATCCTCCACTTCATTTATATTTGTTTTAAAATGTTCCCAAAAAGGAAAAGTTTTACACTGTTCTGGTCTTACGGGATATATGCCACAACTTCTTCTCTTTTCCTCAAAAAATACACATTTGAAACCACCATTATACTCTATCTCTTTTAACGAATATTTATATTTTACTTTTTTTATGTATTTTTCATAAAATTTTTCTATTTCAAGATTTAAAAAGTTTGCAATATTTTGCATTTGTACTGGCGTTACCCAAATGTATCCACTTTCACCAATACAGCAATTTCCTGCACACTTTTCACAAGCATTGGTCTCAAAAGCATATTTATATCCTTCTTTAGATATTTTCACTGTTTGCATCTGCCTTTTTATATATATATTTTACTAAATCTGTATATTCCCTCTGTTTATAAAGTATCAGTGGTGGTAGCACCTTGCATAAACTTTTGGATTCTCTTTTAGCATAAATCATCACTAAAGACGCTAATTTTTCATAATTTACATGTATAAATTTTATTTCATTGACTTTAAATTTTGCCTGTGTTAAAATTACGAGTAAATCATCAATTTGTTTTGCATCATAACAAAACATGAATGAACCTTTTGGCTTTAGTAATTTATATGTTTTATTGATAAATTTATCAATTTGTAAAGCAAGACTATGACGACTTAAAAAAAGAGATTCATCTTCGCTTTTTAAAGACCCCTCATGATAAAAAGGTGGATTGCTGATGATACAATCAAACTTTTTTTCAAAAGTATGCTCCAAAAAATCATCACAAATAATTTCTGATTTTTGATTGTTAGCTAGAGCATTTTTTTTGTTTAAACTAGCATTTTTTTCCTGTATATCGATTTGAGTTAAATCAACTTTTGGAAAATCTCTTTTAATTAAAAGCCCTAAAATTCCACATCCTGAACCAACATCCAAAAGCGAACCTGAAATTTTATATTTTGAAATAAAATCATATAAAAAAATAGTATCACTATTATATCTATATCCGTCTTTATACTGATAAAAAACCATTTATTTATAAACTCTTATTACGAAACCTCTTTTTTTGCCAATTGCGATATTATTTGGAGCATAACTTATCTTTGCTAAATCTTTAAATTTTAACTTAACAAGTCTTCCTCCCTCTTCGGCTCTATACTTTCCTAGTCCTAGATTTGCTAGTTTAGTTAATCTTTTAATTTCGCTATTTGGCATCATGCCTTTATGCTTTTTTAGTTTTTTTAAAGAAGAAAAACCTTCATTATCTACTATTGGAACAACTTCAAAATAGTATGAAGTGTCATAGTGTGATAAAAATTTATCTACTTTTAGCTTACAAGCTTTTGTTGCTTTTGCTTTTCCAAATGGCATATCTTGACAATCAACCTTACTTATCAAAACTAGTTTTTTAGGTTTAATTTTTTTATATTTTTTTGCATAAAATAGTTCTCTTTGTTTTAGTTCATATTTTAATTTTTTAATTTTATCTGAATAATTTGTTTCTCTTTGTTTTGCATCAATTCTGAGTTCATTAAATGCATCTCTGATTTGTGATATTCTATCATTTTCTTTATTTGTAAAATCATTTTTATCTTTTTTGAGTTTATCAATAGCTTTTTCATAGCTAAAGACTTGTTCATTTAGAATTTTATAATTTTCATTATGTTTTTTTTCATTTTTTTCTAACTTGAGAGAAAATTTATCTTTTTGGAACTTCTTTTCTTTCTCAAGTTCTGTTATCGTTGTCTCTAATTCACCTGTTTTCATAGTGAGTTTTTTATTATCTTTTTTCACTAATTTAAGTGAAATTTCTGATGCATTAGCGTTCTTATTTAATTCTTCTATATTTGATTTTAGAGCAATAATTTGCTTATTTAGTGATACTATTTTTTCATCGTAAAGTTTGTTAATTTGTTCTTTTTCTTTATTATTTTTATTTTTTATTTCGTTATTTTCATCTTGTAATTTTGCGATTTTTCCATTAATCTCTTTTAATCTTCTATTTTGTTTTTGCTCAACCTTGAGTAGAGTTTTTGTATTTTTCTCTATGAGCAATGTTTTATCTTTTAAAATTTGTTTATTTTTTATTTCTAAAGTAGAAATTTGCGAATCTTTATCTAGCAATAATTGTTGTTGATGTTCGTTTGCACCTTGCATGTTTTTTTGTAAAAGCCCAACTCTTTTTTGTAGCAATTTTATTGTTTCATTTAAAGTTTGGTTTTTATTTTTTTCATTTAGCACTCTTAAATCTACATTTTTATCACTCTGTACTTTGGTATTTTTTATTTTTTCGTTTAGAGATGATATTTTATTTTTTAACTCTATTACTTTTGCATTGTTGCCTTGAGATAGCTCAATATTTTCTCTTTGTAAATCATTTAGTTTTGCTGTTAATTCACTAATATTTTTATAATGTTGTTGCTCAGTTTCATTGATTTGCTCTAAATTTCTCTGTGTTAACTTATTTTTTTGTTTTATCAGTTCATTTTTGGATTTTTTCAACAATTTAGCAAGTTTTTGTTTTTCATTAAATAAAACCAAATTGTCATTTTGCACAATTAAAAATTTATTTTTTATGTTTCTTATTGCTAGTTTTAGCTTATCAACTGAATTTATAGAATTTTCATCAAAGTTAATTTCATCAATATTGATTAAATTATCACTTTCTTTCTTGATTTCTTTTTTATTTATATACTTTTTTTGCTCACTAGGGGACAAATCAGCAAATTTAAGATTTTTTTTATATACATAATCTTTTTTCAAAGATTTTAAACTGATTCCATCAAAGTTGCCTACTTGATATACCACAATTGAGCCCACTAAAATAATGGAAACAAATAAAAAATTCAAAAAAACAGAAAAAGAACTATATCTCATACAGACTCTTATTTTGACAATATATGCGTAACAGCATGATATGCATGGTTTAGTGCTATAGCGATACTGCCACCATTACTCACTGCTAGATCACCCACTATATACATCCCATCAGTTTTTGTTTCATAATTCTCATCTATTACTGGTTGATTTTTTTCATTCAATTCAATACCACATTTTTTTAAAAATTCGACAGGAGTAGTTCCTCCAATCGCATATATAGCTCTGTCATAAACTACGCTATATCCATCATCATAATTTGCTTTTACCAAGCCTTCTTCGTTTTGAAGTGAAAGTATGTTGCATCCAAGTCTTGGTCTTAGTTTTTCATACCCAATTGCATCTTTTAAATCTTGCCTATTTATATCATTTATTCTAGCAAATTCTGTTCTTCTATAGTTTAGAGTTACATTATTTTTATTGGAAAGATACACAGCATACTCAACTGCTGAGTCTCCTCCTCCTACTACTACAATTTTTTCTCCTTGAGAGCATTTTTCAAGATTAAAACTCACTCTTTGTTTGATGGAAAGAGGAATTTTGTAATTTGGCTTATTTGGTCTTCCCATTCTTCCAATTGCAATAATTACATTTTTTGTAGTAAAACCTGCATTTGCAGTTGTAACCAAAAACAAATCATCTTTTTTCTCAATTTTTTCAACTTCACTGTTAAACGCAACATCAATTTCTTCATTATCAATTAGTTGATCAAAATAGTCTAGCGTACTCTCTTTTGTACCATCTAAAAATTGAACATTTCCTTTTATCTCTACTTCTTGACCTTGGTAATCTTTATCAACTCTTTTATTATCTTTATAAAATTTTCTAATTGTTTGAGAGTGATTATCGGCTTTTTCGATAACTAAGATTTTTTCAAGACCCAAAATCTTAGACTCTATAGCAGCTCCAACTCCTCCTGGACCACTACCTATAATTATCATATCGTACATTTGTTGCATTTTGCACCCCTTATATTGTATAATTACTCTAATTTTATCAAATTTATATTGAATTTATATTGAAATCTTTAAAAAAATATTTAAATCGATAAATAAAGTAACACTTAAGGAATGAAATTGGAACAATTTTTAAAAAAAGCAAAATACTCTAGTAGAGTCATTTCTACACTTAGCACAAAAATAAAAACAAAAGTACTAAATGAAATCGCAGATGCTTTGGTTGAAAACGAAAATATTATTATCTTTGAAAACCAAAAAGACATCATTGCAGGAAAAAAAGAAAATCTCTCATATGCTTTACTTGATAGGCTAGAATTAGATAAATCTAGAATTCAAGCTATGGCAAAAAGCATAAGAGAAATAGCAACACTAAACGAGCCAGTTGGAAAAATCATTGAAGGATGGGTTGTTTCTAGTGGTTTACGCATAGAAAAAGTGACCACGCCAATAGGAGTAATTGGCATCATATATGAAAGCAGACCAAATGTAACAAGTGACACAGCAGCACTTTGTTTTAAAAGTGGAAATGTTTGTGTTTTAAAAGGTGGAAAAGAGGCAGCAAATAGCAATCAAATCATAGCTTCTATATTGCAAGAGGTTTTAGAAAAAAACGATTTACCAAAAGAGATAATATCTTTGCTACCAGATGATTCTAGAGAAGGTGTTGCTAAGCTTATAAAAATGGATGATTATGTTGACTTGATAATTCCAAGAGGCGGTGAAGGGCTCATTAAATTCGTATCTAAAAACTCTAGTGTGCCTGTTATAAAACACGATAAAGGGCTTTGTCATATATATGTTGATAGTAGTGCTGATTTGCAAAATGCAATCGATATATCCATAAATGCTAAATGCCAAAGACCAGGAGTTTGCAATGCTATGGAAACTTTACTTGTGCACAAAGATATCGCCAAAGAATTTTTGCCAAAGGTAAAAGTTCAATTTGATAAGCAAAATACTAAATTACTAGGCTGTGAAGCTACTCGCAAGTATATAAATATATCAAAAGCCTCAGAAGAAGATTTTTATACTGAGTACTTAGATAATATCCTCTCTATAAAAATCGTAAAAGACATAGATGAAGCGATATCTCATGTCAATAAACACAGCTCAGGTCATTCAGAATCAATCTTAACTCAAAACTACACAAATGGCGAAAGATTTTTAAATGAAGTTGATTCAGCTTGTGTTTATATAAACTCAAGTACACGATTTACAGATGGTGCTGAGTTTGGCTTTGGTGCAGAAGTTGGCATTAGCACAAGCAAACTTCACTCAAGAGGTCCTATGGGGATAAACGACTTAACAACATACAAGTTTAAGATTTACGGGAAAGGCAATATAAGGGAGTGAAAATACTACAAATAGACAATCTTACTTTTTCTTATGATGGAAAAAAAAATATTTATAAAAACTTTTCTTTACATATGAAAAAAGGCGAAGTTGTATGTATCGTCGGTCCTAGTGGCTCAGGAAAAAGTACCCTGTTTGAACTAATCGCTAAAAATTTAAAGCCAAATGGTGGGTTTGTAAGGGTTGAAAAGATTTCTCAAATTTTCCAAGACCCCTACACTTCTTTTCATCCAACATATAGCATCATCGATCAGATAAAAGATGTGACGCCATTGGATAATTATGAGGTTTTATGCGAAGAATTAAACTTAGAAAAAGAGTTACTCTATAAAAAACCACATATGCTAAGTGGTGGGCAACTCCAAAGATGCTCGATACTACGAGCAATACTCATGAAGCCTGATTTGATTTTGGCGGATGAGCCTACAAGTGCACTTGATAATATTACCCAACTTGAAGTCATGAAATTATTATTAAAATTCTTAGATAGAGTTGGAATTTTGCTTATAACTCATGATGAATCTTTGGCGACTTGGTGTAGTGATAGAGTTATATCACTACACCTTGAGTAATATTTTTAGCTATTTTTCATTCTGTCTTTCGCATCTTTCAGAGACTGGGCTATTAAAAATGCAAGCTCTAGTGCTTGACTAGCATTTAGCCTTGGATCACAATGTGTATTGTATCTTGAACTAAGATTTTCCTCTGTTACTTCACTTGAGCCACCAACGCACTCTGTGACATCTTGACCTGTCATTTCAAGATGAACTCCTCCAGGAAAAGTTCCTTCTTGCTCATGCACTTTGAAAAAGCCTTTTACTTCTCTTAAAACTTCATCAAATACTCTTGTTTTATAGTTATTTGATGCTTTGATTGTATTGCCGTGCATTGGGTCTATGCTCCATATAACTTTTTTACCAGCATTTTTCACAGCTCGCAAAAGTTTTGGAAATTCTTTTTCAATTTTATCAGCACCCATTCTTACTATTATATTTATTTTACCCGCTTCATTATCTGGGTTTAATTTATCTATTAGTGACAACAAATCACTTTCGGTCATGCTAGGACCCGCTTTTATACCTATCGGATTTATAACTCCTCGCAAAAACTCAACATGAGCTTCATCAACACCTCGTGTTCTATCACCAATCCAAAGCATATGAGCCGAACAATCAACCATATTTCCGCTCAAACTATCTTCTCTTGTCATTGCTTCTTCATTGTTCAAAAGAAGAGCTTCATGAGAGGTATATAAGACGGTTTCATTTATCATAGGAGTATTTTGTGAAGTGATTCCACATGCTTCCATAAATGCTAATGTTTCAGTGATTTTATTTGCTAACTCTTGATATTTTTCTCCAAGAGCATTTTCTTTAACAAAACTTAGATTCCATTTATTTACTTTATGAAGATCGGCCAACCCACCTCTTGCAAATGCACGAAGTAGGTTCATCGTAGCCGAAGATTGATTATAAGCTTTTATCATTCTGTTTGGATCAGGAATTCTGGCTTCTTCACTAAATTCATTGCCATTTACTATATCGCCTCTATAACTTGGTAATTTTTTGCCATCTTTTTCTTCAAAGTCACTTGACCTTGGCTTTGCAAATTGACCTGCAAGTCTTCCAACTTTTATAACAGGACATCCGCCTGCAAATGTTAAAACAACAGCCATTTGCATCATAACTTTAAACATATCTCTTATATTGTCGGCATTAAATTCTGCAAAACTCTCTGCACAATCACCACCTTGAAGTAAAAAAGCTTTTCCTTCAGCTACCTTTGCTAATTCATACTTTAGTTTTCTAACTTCTCCAGCAAATACAAGTGGTGGAAACTTGCTAATTTCTTCTTCAACTCTTTTTAATTCATTAACATCAGGATAATTTGGTTGTTGTTTTATTTCAAAATTTCTCCATGACGATTTATTCCATGATTTCATTGTATACATACCTTAATTTTATAAAATTTAGGGATTATACTGTTTTTTTTCTTTAAATTTAAGTAAATAGTTGTAGAATGCTTAACTTTTAATATCTTGGGAGTCGTTTTTGGAAAATATGAGTGAAGAAAAAAAAGGTGTTGTTTACGCTATTTTGGCATTTGTTTTTTGGGGATTAGTACCTATATATTTCAAAGCTGTCAAATCTGTTGCTCCTACTGAAATTCTCGTACATAGAATTTTTTGGTCAGTAATTTTTCTTACAATATTGATGATTTCCACAAAACAAATGTCAATTTTTAAAAATATCCTAAGAGACAGAAAAAAATTAAAGATACTTTTTTTAACTTCTATACTAATTTCAACTAATTGGCTAGTTTTTATTTGGGCTATTTCAAACAATAAAATCACAGAAGCGAGCTTGGGCTACTACATAAATCCTATAGTAAATGTTATCTTAGGTATGTTTTTCTTTAATGAAAAGCCAACAAAGTTTCAAAAGATTGCTATTTTCTTTGCCACTTTGGCTATCATCAATGAAATAATTTCATTTGGTTCTATTCCTCTTGTTTCAATTACCCTAGCACTCTCTTTTGGTTTTTATGGGATGCTTAGAAAAAAAATCTCGCTTCCATCAATGGCAGGATTATATATAGAAACACTTATCATCTCTCCTTTCGCATTGATATATTTTATATATTTGGTTTATACTTCGCAAAATGCTTTTGTTTTACCTTTAAACTATATCTCTATATTATTGATATGTGCTGGACTTATAACCGTGATACCTCTATTGTGGTTTAATGCTGCAGCTACAAGAGTATCTTTGGTTAAATTGGGTTTCTTGCAATATTTTGGTCCAACTATAGCCTTTTTACTAGGTGTTTTTGTTTATCATGAACCATTTAACTCAGAAAAACTTGTAACTTTCTCTTTGATTTGGGTTGCTCTAATTTTTTTCACACTTGATTCCAGATATCCGAAGAATGTAAGGAAGAATTGTAACAATTCTGCAAAAAGTAGTTAAAATTTATATTTTACATAACCTTTTAATTGACTATTAATTAAAATATTTGTATAATTTTCGGATATGTGTTGTAATTTATAAAGTAAGTATTATGAAATATTTATGAAATTATTTTGCAATAAAATATAAATTTCTTTCAAAAGGACTCAATATGAGATCAAAGATTGCTAAAATTGCAGTAGCTGCAATAACTGTTGTCGGCATAAGTGCCTCTGTTGCTTCAGCGGATACGCTAAGTGATACTATAGCACAAGGCTATATAAAGTGTGGTGTAAATACAGGACTTCCTGGTTTTTCATCAGCTAATGCAAAAGGAGAATGGAGCGGAATTGATGTAGATGTTTGTAGAGCAGTCGCTGCGGCTGTTTTAGGAGATGCATCTAAAGTTAGATATACACCACTAACTGCAAAAGAGAGATTTACAGCACTTCAAAGTGGTGAAATTGATATACTCTCTAGAAATACAACTTGGACTGAAACAAGAGATGCTTCTTTGGGCTTAAACTTTGCTGGCATTAACTTTTACGATGGTCAAGCTTTTATGGTTCATAAATCTCTTGGTATAAAGAGTGCTCTTGATTTAAATGGAGCTGCTGTTTGTGTACAAGCAGGAACAACTACAGAGCTTAACTTAGCTAGCTATTTTACATCACATGGCATGAAATATAAGTCAGTTTCTTATGATACAACTTCTCAAGTAAGAAATGGTTATGAAAGTGGAAGATGTGATGTTATGACTTCAGATTCTTCTCAACTACATGCACTACAAAGTACATTAAAAAATCCTGCTGGTTCTGTAATTCTTCCTCAAATTATTTCAAAAGAGCCTTTAGGACCAGTTGTTAGACAAGGAGATGATGTTTGGTTTAATATCGTTAAATGGTCTTACAATGCTATGGTTGCAGCTGAAGAAAGAGGAATTACAAGTAAAAATGTTGATAGCTTGAAAGCTACAACAAAAGATCCTGCTATTAAAAGAATTTTAGGTGTAGAAGGAAGACTTGGTGCGAACTTACACTTAAAAAAAGACTGGGCTTACAATATAATTAAGCAAGTTGGAAACTATGGTGAGTCATACTATAGAAATGTTGGAATGGGTTCACCTCTTAAAATCAAAAGAGGTCTAAATGCACAATGGAAAGATGGCGGTCTTCAGTATTCCCCTCCATTTAAATAAAAAATTTATATTTTAGGGCAGGTTTTTCCTGCCCAACTCTACAAAAAAAAGGAATATAATGTTAGCATTTTTGCGTGATAGAAAAGTTAGGGGATATATATTTCAACTAATTTCAATTACACTGGTTGTAGCTTTTATGTGGTATATTGGGACTAATACTTCGCATAATATAGCACAAAGAGGCATACGAACAGGTTTCGGTTTTTTCAATGGAACTGCAGGTTTTGGTATAGATGATTCTCCTATACCTTATACTCCATCAAATACTTATGCTAGAGTATTTTTTGTTGGGCTGTTAAATACTTTAATAGTCACTTTCGTTTCTATAGTTCTTGCAACTTTATTAGGATTAATTATCGGAGTATTAAGACTTTCAAAAAACTGGCTTGTAAGAAAAATTTCATCAGCTTATATTGAAATATTTAGAAACATCCCTGTGTTATTACAGATACTTTTTTGGTATAATGTAGTTCTTAGACTACTTCCTTCCCCAAAAAATAGTGTAGATTTTTTTGGAAAGATATTTTTAAACAATCGTGGTTTTTATGTGCCACAACCTGCACTAGATTCTACAACAATTACGATGACAGTAGCTGTTTTTATCGTTCTTGTTTTTGTATTTTTTCTAAATAGATGGGCAAATAAAAGGCATGAGTTAACAGGAGAAGAGTTTCCTGTGCTACTTACAGCATTAGGTTTGTTAGTTATAGCACCGATTATTGGTTATTTTGTTGGTGGTGCAAATTTTGATTTTTCAAATCCAAAATTAGTTGGCTTTGGTTTTATAGGCGGAAAACATTTTTATCCAGAATTTGTAGCACTTACACTTGCACTTACTATATATACTGCAACATTTATAGCAGAAGCAGTAAGAAGTGGTATAGAAGCAGTAAGCAAAGGACAAAAAGAAGCATCAGCCTCAATTGGTTTGTCAAATTATCAAGCACTGAAATTAGTAATTTTACCTCAAGCCATAAGAATAGCAATCCCTCCAACCATAAACCAATATTTAAATATCTTAAAAAACTCTTCTTTAGCAACTGCTATTGGGTATCCGGAACTTGTCACTGTATTTGCAGGAACAACACTAAATCAAGTCGGTCAGGCGATTGAGATTATCGCAATAACCATGTTGGTTTATCTAGTAATAAGTCTTGTAGTATCTGCTTTTTTTAACTGGATAAATTTTAAAATGAAAATTAAGGAAAGATAAAGTGGCTGTTTATAAACAAATCGAACCAAGAAAAGCACCTTCTAGCTCAATAGGGATTTTGCACTGGATGAGAGAAAATCTTTTTTCTTCTCCTTTAAATGTCGCTTTAACAGTTTTGGGTATAGCACTTGTACTATGGGTAATCCCGCCTTTTATAAAGTGGTCTATAATTGATGCAAACTTCAAAGGAACAACTAGTGCTTCTTGTACAGGAGATGGTGCTTGCTGGGTATTTATTAAAATGAAAATGGATATGTTCATGTACGGATTTTATCCTGCGGCTGAAAGATGGAGAGTAAACTTGACATATGGACTGTTTATTCTAGTTGTATTGAGCTTTAAATATCTCAAACATTCTATGACAAAGATTCTTATTACTGGTCTTTATTTCATTGTTGGATATATTTTGATTCGTGGTGGAATATTCGGACTTGAGGGAGTTTTTTATAATAAGTGGGGTGGATTGATGCTCACTATTGTAATTTCCGCAGTCGGTATAGTTTTTTCGTTTCCAGTTGGAGTATTGTTTGCATTTGGAAGAAAATCAGATTTACCAATTATTAAAAGTATAAGTGTTACATACATAGAGCTTATAAGATCCGTTCCTCTTATTACTGTTTTATTTATGTCCGCTGTTATACTACCACTATTTTTACCTGATGGCGTAACTTTTGATAAGTTACTTCGTGCTATTGTTGGTTTGATAATCTTTGAATCAGCTTATATAGCCGAAGCAATTCGTGGTGGAATACAAGCCATACCAAATGGGCAATACGAAGCAGCAGATGCTGTGGGACTATCTTATTGGCAAAAAACACTTCTAATTATACTACCTCAAGCTCTAAAAGTTGCAATTCCAAACTTAGTAGGTATATTTATATCACTATTCCAAAACACTACTTTGGTAATGATTATTGGTTTGTTTGACTTGCTTGCTATGGTTCAATTAACTGCTAGTGATTCACATTGGCTTGGGTATGAAACTGAAGGCTATGTATTTGTAACGATTATTTTTTGGGTATTTTGTTATGTGATGTCGGTATATAGTAATAAATTAGAACGAAGATTTAATACAGATCTTAAATAGGGGAAAAAATGGAAAATAAAAACGATGTAATTGAGATAAAAAATTTAAACAAATGGTATGGTGATTTTCAAGTGCTTAAGAATATCAACTTAAGTGTAAAAAAAGGTGAAATTATAGTTGTAGCTGGACCATCGGGAAGTGGCAAGTCAACACTTGTTAGATGTATAAACTACCTAGAACAGTTTCAAGAAGGTCAAATAATCGTAAATGATGTAGAGTTGTGCGATGATGTTAAAAAAATAAAAGCGATCAGAGAAGATGTGGCTATGGTATTTCAAAGCTTTAATCTTTTTCCTCATCTAACTATACTTGATAATTTAACACTAGCTCCAATATGGGTTAAAAAAACTCCTAAAAAAGAAGCTATAAAAACGGCTATGGATTTTCTTGAGAGAGTTGGAATTGCTGATCAAGCAAAAAAATATCCAAACCAATTGAGTGGCGGACAACAACAAAGAGTCGCGATTGCTAGAAGTCTTTGTAAAAATCCATCCATTATGCTTTTTGATGAGCCAACAAGTGCACTAGACCCTGAAATGATTTCAGAAGTTCTTGATGTTATGATTGAGCTTGCACAAGAGCATAGAACAATGGTTTGCGTAACTCATGAGATGGGTTTTGCTAAAAAAGTAGCAGATCGTGTTATCTTTATGGAAGCAGGTCAAATTATCGAAGAAAATACACCTGAAGAATTTTTCGAAAACCCTCAATCAGACAGACTAAAACTATTTTTATCTC
>JAADIZ010000060.1 GCA_013151055.1 Campylobacterota bacterium | reverse complement strand
ACAACCGAAAGAGTGATGGAATCAAACATCCAAACCAAAGCTATAAAAATCAAAAATACTGCGATAACTCCAGCTTCTGCCATCTCTTTTTGGATTTTTCTATTCTCTTTTTCTTCACCTTTTACTTTTATCTTAACTCCCATATCTCGTACTTTTGAAAATACTGGCTTTAACTCTTTTAAAAGTTTTGAAGAAGTTATCTTCTTTTTGTGCAAAGATGCATATATTGTGCTCACTCTTACACCATCATCTTTGTAGATATTTGCATCACTATCTTTATATTGAAAATCAACAATATCGCTCAATCTTACTTTTTTCAAACTACCAGGAATATCTACATAAAAAGATTTTAAAGACTCTAGGGTATCTTTATTTAACTCCTGCGTTACTATATCTATGAGTTTGCCATCATAAGTCATTTTGTTCACATCTGATGCAAAAAAATATGGTCGTAGTAATGAAGATATATATCTTTCATCAAAACCCAAGACGAAGCCATATTCATTTATCTTAAGCTTTAATTCTCTTTGTCCCGCTTCTTTGTCATCACTTACATTGAATACACCATTTATACTTTTCATCTTATTTTCTATCATATGCAGAGCTTTTTTAAGCACTTTGTCATCTTTAAAACTAAGAGCAAACTCTACATCACTTTTTACTATGCCAGCTCCTGGAACTACCACTTTAAATTCATTAAAATCTGGATTATTCTCAAACTGTTTCGTCTCTTTTTTTATATCTTTTAGTATATCTCTTGCACTTTTAACCCTTTTCATATCACTTCCATCATATGCGGGAGAGAGATATGGGTTTATATATTTATTATAAAAATTCTCTGGTTTTCGCTCGTGTAAATTTATAAATATATGAAAGTTATTTTCTGCGATATGGGGCTGAAACTTCGCATCTAACATAAAACCTGATATTGAAGTAACAGAAGAAACTTCACTTTTTGGTAACTTTGCAAGTAAAACCTTTTCAACTTTTGTCACTAATTTTTGTGTCTCTTGCAATTTATAATTTATATTTACTTTTCCGCTTATATATATTTGAGTATTATCGAAGTCTGGAAAAAGTTGAAAACTTGTTCTTTTGAGTAGATATGCGCTCAAGCCTATACAAAAAACCAAAAAGAGCACAAGAGCACTTTTTTTGTATCTTAACAAAAATGTTAAAGCAACTTTATAACCTCTATTCCAACTATTCCACAAAGATTCATTTCTGCTTTGTTTTGTCTTTGCTTTTAAAAAATCCTTTGCATGAAGGGGCAAAAAGAAAAATGCCTCAAAAAGCGAACTAAGAAGTAAAATTGATATGACAATTGGTAAAACCCTCATAAAAACACCCATGTCACCTGACATGATAAGGAGTGGCAAAAAAGCAAAAATTGTGGTTAAAGTAGCAGTTAAAACAGCTGGAAACATTTCAACTGCTCCGTTTATTGCAGCAGTTTTAGGGTCATCCCCTCGCTCAAGATGTTTATATATGTTTTCAGACACAACTATGGCTTCATCTACAAGCATTCCAAGTGCTATAAGAGCTCCTAATAAAGAGAGCATATTTAAGCTATATCCCATCCACTCCATAGCAATCAAACCAATAAAAAAACTCACAGGAATACCAAGCCCGACTATAAAAGCAATTCTTCCGCTTATAAATATATAAACAGAGAGAGAAACCAAAATCAGTCCAAAAATTATATTTGATATAACAGTATTTAAACGGTTTCTTATCCAAATAGAAGTATCTGTGTAAACATCAAAATCATAATTTTTATATTTCTTACCAAACTCTTTTAAAACTTTTCTTACCTGTTTTACGAGAGTTATAGCATTGCCCTCTTTTGCTTTGTTCATATTTATAGAGATATTTGGTTTGCCATTAAAGTGAGATATCTCGTTTGGTTCGGCTAGTTGAAAGTTAGCTACTGCTATATCTTTGAGTCTAATAGTTTTTCCTGAAATATTTAAAACCATATTTTTTAATTTTTTCAACTCTTTTTCACCAGAAATTGTACTAACAAAAAGATGTCCACCTCTTTGTTTTATAAGACCGATTGGATAAATACTGCTAATAGAGGCCAATTTAGATGCTACTTCATTGATATTTAGACCATAAGCTAGAAGTTTTTTTTCATCTATCTTTATCAAAAGCTCTTTATTTGAATATCCTCTTATGCTTATATCACTTAGATTTTTTATCTTAGAGAGTCTTGTTTTTAACTTATCTGCAACATCTAGCATTTTTTGTTTTGAATCATTTGAAGCGATAGCAATAGTTGCTAGAGGATAAGAAGTTTTTAAAATTTTTGCAACAGGTTCATCCATATCACTTGGAAAATCTCGTCTTGTAGCAGAGATAATATCTTTTACATCATTGAGTGATTCTGCTTGATTTGAACCCTCTCTTAGGTAGATGAGTATCTTAAAAAAGCCATTTTTAACACTGCTTTCTATCCTATTGGCATCACTTAAGTTTTTTAACTCATCTTCAAGTGGTTTGACTGCAATCTTGTCTAAAATATCGGGACTAGCCCCGATGTAAGAGCCTGTAACAGAGATAGTTTCAAGGTTTGATGGAGGAAAAATTTCCTTTGGAATCTTTTGATACGAGAAAAAAGCGAGCACTATCATAAAGAGTAAAAATATATGATTTAATATAGATTTTTCAACTGCAAATGTTATAAATTTTTTTATCATTTAAAATACCGTGTCCAATACTTGATTTTTGAATTTTATATATTCTACTTTTTGTTTTAAAAATCTATTTTCTTCTAAAAGCACAGAATATTCACTAGAAATTTTGCTTATATTTCTACTCGTATAATAAATTTGATTTTTTATATAAATTTTTGGCAAAATGACAAGTAAGCCAACTAAAATACTAAGATACACTATAACCAAAAGTTTAAAATCGAGATTTTTTTCTTTTTTATTTTCCTTGTCTATCTCATTTAAAAGATCATTTTTCCCATTCATTTTATCTTAAATATCCTCATCTTTGAGCTTCTGCTTCTTGGGTTTAAATTTATCTCTTTTTTAGTTGGAATTATAGGTTTTTTTGTGATTATTTTGCCTATTGAGTGATTATTTCCGCATTCACATTTCATGAACCCAGGCGGACATATGCAACTCTTTGCAAACTCTTTAAAAACTCTTTTTACTATCCTATCTTCCAAAGAGTGAAAAGATATGATAGCTATGGTACAATCACTAAGCTTAGAGATTTGCACAGCTTTTAATAGCCTCGCTAACTCTCCTAATTCATCATTTACTTCTATTCTTATGGCTTGAAATATAAGAGTCGCAGGATTTATACCTTTTTTTGATGGAAAATTTTTAAATAATTTTGAAAGCTGAGCAGAGCTTCTTATTTCTCTCTTTTCTCTTTCATCACATATAATTTTCGCCGCTCTTTTAAAATCTCGTACTTCTCCAAAATCCCTCAATATCTCTTGTAAATCTTCTTGCGTGTAATTATTTATCACCTCATGAGCATCAAGTGAGTTTGTTTTATCCATTCTCATGTCAAGCATATCACTATCAAAACCAAAACCCCTATCTTTGTCATCTAATTGCAAAGAAGAGACACCGATATCCGCCAAAATTCCTCTTATAGGAAAATCTTTGTATTTAGAAATCACGGAAGAAAACTTTGCATTTTCAAAAATTATCCTATCTTTATACTTCTCCAATCTCTTTTTACTAAAATCTATGGCAACCTTATCTTGGTCACAACATATCAATTTTACATTACCATTTTGATCCAATATCGCTTCACTATGCCCACCATATCCCACCGTACAATCAACAATATATCCATCTTTTATATTGCTAAATGTCTCTTTAACACTATCTAGTAAAACAGGAATATGAGGAACTTTCACTTTAGGAAACCTTTAAATAAAATTTGTATATAATACCAAAGAATGGATAAACAAAGGATAAATTTTGCAAGATTTTCTAAAAAAAGAGATGAGAACAGTTGGACTTTCTATGTTTAGAAAAAACTTCTTTGGTATTTTTCACGGCTCTATTTCAGCAAAAGCAAAACAAGACCAATTTATCATAAATAAAAAAGATGCGATATTTGATAATTTAGAAGATGAAGATTTTATAAAATTATATTCTAAAAAAGATTATAGATGGAAAGAAGCAAGTATAGATGCTGATATTCACCTAAATATCTACAAAAATATCAGTGAAGCAAAATTTATAGCTTATGCAATGCCGCCATTTTTAACATCATACTCGATCAATCATGACACTATAAAACCTATAGATTATTTTGGATATAAAGAGTTAAAAGAGATAGAGATATACGACCCAAAACAGTTTGATGATTGGTATGAAAGAGCAGAATTTGAGATATTTAGTTACTTAAAAACTAACAAAACCAATATAATTGTCATAAAAGGACACGGAATTTATATGTATAACAGAGATTTGCAACAAATAGCAAAAACCATAGCTATCATCGAAAATAGTTGCAAAATTTTACATTATATGTAGTAGCTTTTCCACAACTCCAACCATCTTTTTTATCTCCTCATTTGTTATGATATATGGGGGCATAAAATAGATGATATTTCCTAAAGGTCTGATATAAACACCCTCTTTTAGTGCTTCTTGAAAAAATTTAAGTCCTATTCTTTTCTCTGGCGCATATCCTTGCAATTCTATCGCACAAATCATGCCTCTTTGTCTTACTTCTTTTACATTGTTTAGGTTTGCCAATGATTTGGTTAATTCACTTATTAATTTTATTTTTTCTCTATTTTTCTCAATCACATTTTCTTTTTCAAAGATATCCAAAACTGCATTTGCAACTGCACAAGCAAGTGTATTTCCAGTATATGAATGCGAGTCCAAAAACGATTTTCCCTCATTGTAATCACAATAAAAAGCATCATATATATCCTCAGTAAAAAGCACAGCGGAAAGTGGCATATATCCACCTGTTATTCCCTTTGAGAGACAAAGAAAATCTGGCGATATCCCCGCTTGTTCACAAGCAAACATGCTTCCCGTTCTACCAAAACCGACTGCTATCTCATCTGCGATAAGAAAAACTTTCATTTCATCACACAAAGCTCTTAATTTTGTGATGTAACTAGGATTATACATCTTCATGCTTCCTGCACACTGCACAAGTGGCTCGATAACTACTGAAGCGATTTTACCTTTGTGCTTTTTGAGTAT
The DNA here is from genome assembly GCA_013151055.1 of Campylobacterota bacterium. Classification (GTDB taxonomy): domain Bacteria; phylum Campylobacterota; class Campylobacteria; order Campylobacterales; family Sulfurospirillaceae; genus JAADIZ01. The sequence goes on along the minus strand of JAADIZ010000060.1, from coordinate 4,009 downwards.
ATTTCGCATGTCATTTATCGCTTCATCTTCATCCACCAATGATGGAGATTTTGCCTGTATAGTTTTTAGAAGGATATCACTATAGACCTCTTTATAAAGTCCGTTATCACTAATCGCTAAAGCACCCATAGTTTCACCATGATATGAATTTTCCAATGACACAAATAGCGGTCTGCTTTCGCCTCTGTTTTTAAAGTATTGAAAAGACATCTTAAGAGCTATTTCTATCGCACTTGAACCATTATCTGCAAAAAAAACCTTTTCTAAACCCTCTGGAGTGATGTTGACCAATCTTCTTGCCAAATCAATTGCTGGCTTATGAGTAAAACCAGCAAAAATCACATGTTCTAATTCCTCTATCTGCTCTTTTATTTTTGAATTTATATAATCATTGCTGTGACCAAAAAGATTGACCCACCAACTACTGATACAATCGAGATATACATTACCATCAAAATCATATATATACGCACCTTTACCTTTTTTTATTGGTATCAAAGGTATCTTTTCATGATCTTTCATTTGAGTACAAGGGTGAAATATATATTTCAAATCTTCTTTCATCAATTTTTCATTCATTTTGGTACTTCCTTAGCGATATTTAATAACATTAAGGATAGAATTATACCAAATTTTTAGGCACTTGGCGTGTCTGCTTGAAGGAAAAGAATGATTTCATGGATGCAACATCATAATAAATATTTGGTTATAACAATTTGGGTAGCAACAATTGCTTTTATAGGTGCGGGCTTTGTTGGCTGGGGTGCATATAATTTAGGTGGTAACAAAGCAGCTACAGTAGCAAAAGTTGGGAACAGAGAAATAAGCGTTTCTGAATTTCAATTAGCTTATGCAAACAATTATGACTACTATAATCAAAAAGTAGGCGGAAAGCTGACAAAAGAAGACGCTGATAAAATGGGATTGGATAAAATTGTTCTGCAAAACATCATAAATGAGGCTTTGCTATTAAATTTTGCAAGTGACCTCGGCTTAATCACAATGGATAGCGACATAAAAAATAAATTGAAAAATAATAAAAATTTTCAGGTAAATGGCGTTTTCAGTAAAACTAGATACTATGCACTTTTGCAAAATCGTCAAATAAGTGCAAAAGAGTATGAAAATGGACTTAGAAACGAGTTGCTTTTAAATAAACTGCAAGCTATATTAAAACTTCCAATTTCCAAAAGAGAGCAAGAGATTTTTACTTCTTCTTTGTTTATGCAAGATAAATTGATGGTTGGTAAAATCACAATTGACCCTTCAACAATTCAATTAAAAGATGGAGATGTGAAGAAATTTTGGGAAAGCACAAAGAATAATTACAAAACTAAAAAGCAGTACAACTTAGAGACGATAAAAATTGGGCTAAATAATGACTCAGTTAAAAACGAAGATTTGAAAAATTTTTGGAAAAATAAAAAGTATAATTATAAGGACAAGAATGGTAAAATTCTTAGTTTTAAAGATGCAAAAAATAGTGCTACAATCGATTATAAACTAAAACTTAGCAAAAAAAAGGCACTCAGAACCTACCTGAAACTTAAAAAAGGTGAAATTAAAGCAACAAATAAGCTGATTATCGACGATGATAATACAAGCTTTCCCGTAGCAAAACTAAGAATTGCAAATAAAGGTCAAGTACTAAAACCGATAGCTAGAAAAAATGGATATTTAATCGTAAAGATGGTAAATGTATTAATTCCAAGAGTTATGAAATTTGATGAAGCAAAAGCAATTGTATTAAAACAATATAAAGCTCATGAATTAAAAAATATTTTGCAAAAAAGAGCAAAAGCTAGATTGCAAATATTTAACGGAACTAATTTAGGCTTTGTGACAAGAGATAGTGTTAAAAAAATAGAAGGTTTAAGTGATGCCCAAAGTTCACAATTTTTAAACTATATATTTGACAATAAAAACGCACAAGGCTATAAAATATTGGGAAATAGTGCTATTTTATATAGAGTTATGGAACAAAAGTTGCTTAATAATGATAAGTTTAAGATATATAAAAATTTGATAACACAAAATATCCAAGCAAATAAAGCGAATGAGCTAAACCAGAATTTAATCATTAAATTAAGAGGCTTATACAAAATTGAGCAGTATTATAAAGGTAAAGGACAGTAATTGAGCACCACGATACTCGGTATAGATATTGGATCTACTAAAATTTGTGCTATCATCGCAGAAAAAAATAGCGATGGCAATATTAAAATTTTAGGAGCAGGAATTTCAAAATCGCATGGTCTAAAAAAAGGTATTATAACCAATATAGAACTTGCTTCAAATTCCATCAAAAATGCTCTTAATGATGCACAAAGAGTTGCTGGAACAAAATATGAAAATGTTATCGTATCAATTTCTGGTGCATATACTAAAAGTGAAAAAAGCTCTGGTGTAGTAAATGTTCCAAATCATGAGATAGGAATAAAGGAGATAAGTCGTGCTATGCAAATGGCAGACCACAACTCAAATATACCTCAAGAATATGAAAAATTACATATATTGCCTTATAATTTTAAAGTAGATGAACAAGAATACATAGATGACCCTCTAGGGATGAATGGCTCAAGACTTGAAGTCCAAGTCCACATAATCACAGTACAAAAATCATCACTAAGCAATTTAGAAAAAGCTGTGAAATTAGCTGGAGTGAAAATTGACAACATCGTTTTAGCTGGCTACGCATCTGCTATTGCGGTAGCAAATGAAGACGAAAGAGAGCTAGGAGTTGCAGTTATTGATATGGGTGGTGCGACTTGTAACATGATAATTCATGCTGGAAATTCACTAAGATATAATGACTTCCTAGGAGTCGGATCAAACAATATAACAAATGATCTCTCAACTGCTCTGCATACTCCTTTAATTGCTGCTGAAAAGATGAAAATCAACTATGGCTCTTTAAATAATAACTCAACAGAACTGATAGAATTACCAGTTATCGGAGATGATGGCTCAACCCATGAAGTCTCCTTGGATATCGTATCAAATGTCATATATGTTAGAGTTGAAGAAACACTCATGATACTAGCTAAAATGCTAGAAGATAGTGGATTTAAAGACCAAATTGGAGCTGGTGTGGTTTTAACTGGAGGACTTACAAATATTGGTGGTATAAGAGAGTTAACTTCTGCCATTTTTGATAATTTACCAGCAAGAATAGCAAAACCAAGAGAGATGGACGGACTTTTTGAAACTCTAAGAAATCCTAGTTATTCAACTGCTATCGGTCTTGTTTTATATGGTGGCGGATATTTTACCCCTTACGAGATTGATTCCAATAAAAAACTGAGATATAAAAATGAAATAATAGAATCGCTGAAACAGCAACATAGTGAAATGAATGACATCTTTGAAGAAGGAATTGAAATCGTCAAACAAGGCGACAAAATATTAAGTGCAAAAGATAAATTGGCAAATATCGCGATAATAAATGAAAAAAATGAAAAAGACGGCTTCTTTACTAGCTTATGGAACCGTTTAACACAACTATTTTAACAGGAGTATGCATGAGTGGCTTTAGCATAGAAGAATCAAAATATACATATGGAGCAAAGATAAAAGTTATCGGTGTCGGCGGCGGCGGCGGAAATATGGTAAATCATATGATTAGTGAAGGTGTCGAGGGAATAGACCTTATAGTAGCCAACACTGATGCGCAAGCACTTGACCACTCACTTGCAAATACAAAGATACAATTAGGTGAAAAAAAGACAAAAGGGCTTGGGGCTGGTATGATTCCTGAAGTTGGAAAAGAATCAGCACTTGAGAGCTATGAAGAGATAAAGTGTGCACTAGAAAATGCTGATATAGTTTTCATCGCTTCTGGATTTGGTGGAGGTACAGGAACAGGTGCTGCACCAATCATCGCACAAGCAGCAAAAGAAATCGGAGCACTCACGGTATCCATAGTCACAAAACCCTTTAAATTTGAAGGTAGAAAAAGAGCAAAGTTAGCTGAAATTGGGCTAAATGATTTAAAAAAAGAGAGTGATTC
>JAADIZ010000192.1 GCA_013151055.1 Campylobacterota bacterium | reverse complement strand
GTTGCAATTGAACCTGTGAGTACAATCATTCTTTATCCTTATGATGATTTTAACATATATTTTGCTAAAATCCCATAAAAATAGAAAAAGGTCAAGAGATGAGTACTGTAAGTTATAAAGATGCTGGAGTTGACATAGATGCTGGTGCACAATTTGTAGAAAATATAAAACCATTGGTGAAGTCAACATTTGATGCAAATGTGATAGGCGGAATTGGCTCATTCGCAGGTGCTTATGAACTCCCTAGTGGCTACAATAAGCCCGTCATTCTTGGTGCAACTGATGGAGTTGGTACAAAACTAAAACTAGCAATTGATTCTGGAAAATTTGATACTGTGGGCATTGATTTAGTTGCCATGTGTACCAATGACCTTATTTGTAACTTTGGTACACCTCTATTTTTTTTAGACTACTACGCAACAAGTAAACTTGATATTGATGAATCTACAGCTGTTGTAGGTGGAATTGCTGAAGGATGTCGTCAATCCGAATGCTCTTTGATAGGTGGAGAGACTGCAGAGATGCCAGGCATGTATGCACCAAAAGATTTTGATTTGGCAGGATTTGCTGTTGGTATCGCAGAAAAAGAAGAGATGAACAGACTTTCACATGTAAGTGCTGGAGATGTTTTAATAGCCCTTCCAAGCTCTGGTATCCACTCAAATGGCTATTCACTTGTGAGAAAACTGTTCTTTGAGAAATTAGATTATAAATTTGATACAATAGTTGATGAAAAACCCCTTATCGATATACTTTTAACACCAACAAAGATATATGTGAAAACCTTTAAAAAACTTAAAAACAAGATAAATGCATTAGCTCATATAACAGGTGGCGGTATCATAGAAAATCTTCCAAGAATCTTGCCAGATAACCTTCAAGCTGTCGTACAAAAAGAGAAGATAAAAACTCTGCCTATCTTTGATTTGATGAGCAAACATGTAGAAGAGACTGAAATGTATAGAACTTTTAATATGGGGGTTGGTATGATTTTAGTGGTAAGTCCACAAAATGTAGATTATATTTTACAAAATAGTGATGGATATGTAATTGGAGAACTAAAAAATGGAAAAAAAGAGGCCATACTGGTATAAGCCATGAGTTTTATCTATATAATTTCCAAACTTTTTACCTATTTGGTTTTGCCTCCTGGAATTTTTATAATTGTTTTTTTTATCATAGCATTTTATACAAAAAAATTCAAAAAACTCTTTCTTTTTATTGCCTTTAGTTTTTATCTTCTTAGTAACTCGTATGTAGCCGATGCTCTGTTGTCTCGGCTAGAGACTCCATATAATAAAAAGATTGATTATAGTAAAAAAGCTCTAGCAGTTGTTGTTTTATCGGGTGGAAGTATCGTTGGAAGTGCAAATATTCCCATATCAAATGATGGATATAAAAGAGCTATGTGGGGAGTTATGTTAGCAAAATCACAAAATATCCCACTTCTTTTTAGCGGTGGTGGTTTATATAAAAATTACACACAAGCTGATGCTTTTAAAGAGAGTATGAAGGAGTTAGAGAAAAATCTCGGAGTTGCTATGCCTATGTCTTCGCATACAGTTATGGGTAGATTTGCTCTAAATATCGAAAACAGGAGCTTAAGCACCTATGAAAATGCAAAATTTTCAAAAGATTATTTTGATAAACTAGGCATAAAAAAACCTATGATTTATCTAGTCACTTCTGCATATCACATGAGAAGGTCAGCTACACTATATAAGTATTTTGGTTTTAGTGTTATCCCTGTTGCAACTGACTTTAAAATAGACCGCAAACCAAAAACTTTTTGGGATTTTTTGCCCAATATCTCAGCATTTAACAAAAGCTACATAGCACTTCACGAATATGCAGGATTGTTAAGTCTAAAATTAAGAGGAATTTAATATGGTTATCCAAGAAGTTCAACAATTTGCAGAATCAAGAACAAGGGCGAGAGCATATCTGTGCTATCTATTTAGCAGAAACATCCCTTCACATTTACCAAATCCAAATATAGCAGAGATAAAAAAATCATTAAATAAAATCGTAAATGAAGTAGATGATTTTGAAGCCCTATATATACTTGATGACAAAGGTATGCAAGTAACGAACAATATAACAAATAAAAAAAGTCGCGAAGGCGGAAAAGAGAAAAATAGAAGCTCTAAATCATATTTTTATCGAAGTGTTGAGGAGAAAAGATGTGTGCTTACTGACCCTTATCCATCTGCATTAACAAATGAATTAACTGTCACAGCTTCATATCCTATCTACAATGACAAAAACGAATTAAGATATGTTGTTTGTATAGATATATCCCTAAAAGACATAGTGAAAATCGCACAACCCTCTTCTTTGCAGTCAATTTTTGGTAATTTTACAAAGATTACTTATAGTTTGTTCTCTTTTGCACTTCTAGCGATAGCTTTTTTACTCTTTTTTAATAGTATTGCAAACCTCATGACACATAGTTTTTTTAGTGCAATTAGAGATATCGATATGATGTTTAAATCAACAATATTATTGACCCTATCTTTAGCAATTTTTGATTTGGTGAAAACCATCTTTGAAGAAGAAGTTTTAGGAAAAAACAAAAAAGATGAAGCTCATGATATACATAAAACTATGGTAAGGTTTCTAGGCTCAATCGTTATAGCATTGGCAATAGAAGCACTCATGCTAGTATTTAAGTTTGCTATCACTGACCCAGAAAATATGCTCTCAGCCATCTATCTCATCCTTGGGGTTTCAGCACTCTTGATTTCACTAGCAATATATGTCAAAATGGTATCAGTAAAAAAATAGCAAAGGAGACTAAAATGAGTGAGATAAAAAAACAAAAAAGAGTAGTCTTGTTTACATCTCCAGGTTGTCACTGGTGTGTCACGGCTAAACAGTATCTAAAAACCAATAACATAAAATTTAAAAATATAGACATAAACAAAGACACAAATGCTGCAAAAGATTGTCAAAAACACGGCTGTAAAGGAGTCCCAGTTCTCTTAATCGGAAGTAGGTGGATATGTGGCTTCGATAAAACAAAAATCAAAAAAGAGTTAGGGCTATAATTCAAAGTATAATACCCTTAAAATCTAAGACACCAATTCAGTAAGATTTATTCTTAAAAAAGCTAAAATAATTGCACTTGCTACTTGAAGTTACAAGATGGTGTAAAAGAATCATATAAATAAAATGTCAATTTGATATTTTAAATGTACTATTCATATTATTATTGTAAAATTACAATAACTTAACATAGGGTGTGTTTTATGACTGCAAGAATAAATAATATTTATACTCAAAAATATCAGCCATTCATAAAGTGGGTAGGCGGAAAAAGAGGCTTATTAAGTCAATTACGAGAACACTTTCCTCAAAAATTTGGAAACTATCACGAACCCTTTTTAGGTGGTGGTGCCATTTTCTTTGAATTATATTCATTGGGTTGTCTAAAAGATAAAAAGGTATATCTTTCAGATATAAATTCTGAACTTATAAATACATATAATGTAGTAAAAAACAATCCAATTGATTTAATAGAAAATTTAGAAAAATATAAAACTCAACACTCTAAAGATTTTTTTTATAAAATAAGAGCTTTAGATAGAGAAGAAAATTTTTCTAGTACATCTAAATTAGATAGAGCAACTAGGTTTATTTATTTAAATAAAACATGTTTTAATGGTCTATATAGAGTAAATAAAAAAGGTTATTTTAATACACCTATAGGTAGTTATAAAAATCCAAATATTGTTGATAGAAACACTATCCTTAGTGCTAGTATGGCTCTTGAGAATGCAACAATTAGTAATAATACATTTTCTAAAGTTAAAGACAATGCAAAACAAAATGACTTGGTATACTTTGACCCACCTTATTACCCATTGACAGAAATAGCAAATTTTACATCATATAGTAAAGATAATTTTTTAGATGAAAAACAAAAAGAACTTTTTAATGTTTTTGATAGTTTATCACAAACAGGTTGTCATATATTACACAGTAATTCAGATACCAAATTCATAAAAGAATTATATAAAGAACATACTATCCATATAGTTAAAGCAAATAGATTTATCAATAGTAAAAGTACTGGCAGAGGCAAAATAAACGAAGTTTTAATAAAGGCTAAAAATGACAACTAAATTTGAGAAATTAAAAGATAGTTTTCAAGAATCTATTTTTACATGGGAATATTTTACAGATTTTGAAAAAGTAAAAAAGAATGTCAAATCAATAGAAAAAGAACTAAACATATTAAATTATTTAATTGGCAAAAAAAATATTGAAACAGAGTTTATAAATTTAATAGAAGAATACCCAAATATAAGAAAAGCTTTACCAATTCTAATAGCCATAAGAAAATCTAAATTAAAAGAAACGCCTGTAATAACAAATATCAATACACTAGAAGCCAATAATAAAAGTTATATTTTTTATGATAGTTTAAATGATGAAATTAAAAAAGAACTACTTATCTTCTTAAATAAAAGTGGTTTAAAAGATATTTTTGAAAATGAGTTCATTAAAAATTTAGTTGATTACTGCTTTGGCGTAGAAGTCGGATTTGATACAAATGCAAGAAAAAATCGTACTGGAAAAACTATGGAAAAGTTATGCAAATCTGTGTTGTCTGATTTTGCAAATAAGTATAATTTAGTTTTATTAGTTGAGGCAACAAAAGTAGAAATTAAAAAGCAATTTAACATTGATGTTAAAACCACACTAGAAAGCAAAACAAATAAAAATGATAGAAGGTTTGATTTTGTAATTTATAATAAAGAAATCAACAAACTTTTTATTTTTGAAGTAAATTATTACAGTAGTAGTGGTTCTAAACCAAATTCGATTGCAAGAGAGTATCAAGACTTATACGATTTATTAAAAACACAAAATATTGAGCTTATATGGATTACTGATGGTAAAGGATGGCATAAAATGCTAAATGCTTTGCAACAAACCACAGAACATAATCAGTATGTTATAAATATTAATATGCTTAAAAATGATATATTAAATCAAATATGTCTAAAATAAAAAAACTTCATCCTGATGAATTTGAACAAGAATGCACAACTGTATGGTCTTTTAAAAGACGCGGTAATTGGGCAACACATAAGTCAAAATATCGTGGTAATTGGGCACCAGAAGTAGTAAGAAACCTACTTATTAGATACTCCAACGAACACGATTATATTCTCGATCCTATGGTTGGAGGAGGCACTACCGCAATTGAATGTAAAATATTAAATCGAAATTTACTTGCATTAGACATTAATCCAAATGCAATAGAAATAACAAAAGATGCTTTAAGCTTTGAAAGCGAACATAATCCAAAAATAAGAGTAGAATTAAATGATGCTAGAAATTTATCTATATTAAAAGACGATACAATAGATTTAATTTTAAACCACCCTCCTTATGTAGATATTATTAAGTACTCAGAAAAAGCAATAAAAGAAGATTTGTCAAACATACATGAACTTGATGAATTTTGTGATGAAATTGAAAAAATTGCAAAAGAGTTTTATAGAGTTTTAAAACCAAATAAATATTGTGCAATTTTAATAGGAGATACCAGAAGAAAGAAAATGTATCAACCTTTGGCTTTTAAAGTTATGGAACGATTCTTAAAAGTTGGGTTTAAACTCAAAGAAGATATTATAAAACATCAACACAACTGTAAAGCAACTGGGTTTTGGGTAAATAAAAGCAAAGACTACAATTTTTTATTAATAATGCATGAGCATCTATTTATTTTTAAAAAAGTAGAAGAACAAGAAACTTAATCAAACATTTAACAAGTACATAACGGTGAAATATACTAGTTGAGGATATGAGGTTAAAGGTGGTTTACACAGTTTGGTTTACAGTCTCGCGAGATACAATTTAAATCTCTTTTACATCTCGCTCACTACTTTTTTTGCTACTTTTTTAGAATTTCCTACACAATCATTTAGCCCTACTCCAAAATAAGCATTTGAGCTTAGGTACAATCCTTTGTGCTCTTTTAGTTGTTCAAACAATTTTGTCATTCTCTCTAAATGCCCTAGTCTATAGTTAGGAATGCCTTTTTTCCATTTTTTTACATAACTTATATTTGGCAATTCCTTTATGCCCATTGTCTCTTCCACGCCTTTTATGGCTATATTTTTTAATTCCTCTTCACTCTTTAGTGCTAAAGTTGGGCTTCTTTGTCCACCTATCATGACTCTTAGAGTTTTTTTATCGTCTGGTGCACGGTCAGTAAAGATAGAACTATCCCACAAAACTCCTAGAACCTCTTTTTTTGCCGAACTTGTTGTCAATAGACCAAAACCCTTAAGATCATGAGAAAGTTCATTGTAGCCCAATCCTACAACACTTATAGGCGAATATTCTATATCGTCTAACATCCTTGAAAGCTTTGAGTCTATTTTTCTTAAAATTTTGGCACTTTCATATGCAGGGGTTGAGAGGATAACTCGGTCAAACTCTTCTGTTTTGCCATCTATTATTATGTCATAGTTTGCACCATTTTTCTCTATGGTATCTACAGCACTATTGGTTTTAATATCTATATCCATCGAATTTGCAAGAGAGGCTATAAAGGCACTAACTCCACCTTTAAAACTCATCAAAACTCCACCTGGTCCTGCCTCTTTTTTCTTTTTTTTCATCATTCCTTTAAAGAGCCCGCCATACTCTTTTTCAAGTTTAACAACCGCAGGAAAAGCAGAATTGACTGATATCTTATCAGGGGTTGAAGCAAATATTCCCGCAACCATTGGGTCCAAAAATGCATCTGTCATCTCTTTTCCCACTCTTCTGTATCCAAAAGATTGTAGAGTTTCATCGCTGTCATCTTTTTTGGCGGGTATAAAAATCTCGCCTGCAACTCTTAGTTTTCCAAAAACAGATAAAAGCGGAGTTTTTAGAAATGCCTTAGCAGATTCAGGAAGTTGGTGAAGTGCTTCTTTGTATATAAATCTTACTCTTGCATTATCACTACTTCTCAAAAGTAGCTCTTCGCTTCCGCTCTCTTTGACAAGTTCTAAAGTATCGGGTTTATTTGACAAAAAGCCATTACTACCCTCTTCAAACAAAAATCCATCTATATTTTTTGTCATCATTTTTCCACCAAGTGAACTCTGTTTTTCAAAAAGTGTAATTTTTACATCAGGTTTCTCTTGCTTTATATAAAAAGCTGTAGTCAAACCGCTAATTCCTCCACCTACGATGGCAATTTTCATTTCATATTTCCTTATTCTGGATATTTTATTTTTTCTAGCCACTCATCTAAAGTTTTTTCAAAGCCTATGCGTGAGCTTTTATAAAATTTCAAATCAATGTCTAAATAATTTTGCTCTACCCAACCTCCAAAAGAGTGTGGATATTTATAATCTTTTGCCCCTAGTTTTGTGAGATATTTTGGAATTTTTAGAGCCCTGCTCTCTTTTATATATTTTTGAGCTTCATTTATAGCCATATATGCACTATTTGATTTTGGACTACATGCTAGGTATATCAAAGTTTGTGAAAGTATAATTCTAGCTTCTGGAAAACCAATTTTGCTTACACTTTGAAGAGAGCTATTTGCTAAATTTAGAGCATTTGGATTTGCATTTCCGATATCTTCACTTGCTAATATCACCAAACGACGAGCTATAAAATCCGCACTCTCTCCGCCATCTATTAGCCTAGCTAAGTAATACAATCCTGCATCTACATCACTTCCTCGCACACTTTTTATCATAGCACTTATAAGGTCATAATGGGTATCGCTTGAACTAACTCCATCTTTTAGAGCACTTGGTCTTAGTGATTTTAGAGTTTGCAAATCTACATGTGAAGTGATTTTCAAAGTGAATTCTAAAAGATTTAACATGGAGCGAACATCGCCTGAAGATGAGCTTATAAGATACTCCCTCGCCTCTTTTTCGATAGAAAAGTCTAACTCTTTTTTTGCTCTTTTTAAAACCTCTTCCAAATCACTATCTTCAAGTGGGAAAAATTCAAACAACATGGATCGAGACCTAATCCCACTAGTCAATGTAAAGTAAGGATTTTCTGTACTAGCCCCTATGATAATAGCCTCTCTTTTTTCCATCGGAATCAAAAGCACCTCTTGCTGAGTTTTTGAAAGTCTATGGACTTCATCTATAAAAATAAGTGGTTTTGCAAGTGAATTTCTATGAGTTTTTAGTATCTTCCTTATCTCTTCCACTTTGATATTTGTCGCATCCATCTCATAAAATGGTAACTCCATTTGGGTAGCTATGATTTTAGCAAGAGTTGTTTTTCCAACTCCAGCTGGACCAAAAAATATACTATGAGAAATGCTTTGTTTTTGCAAAAGCATCCTAAATGGAGCATTTTTTGCACACAAATGCTTTTGTCCGCACATCTCTTGTATATTTTTAGGTCTAAAGTATAGAGCTAGATTTTCTATCAATCTTTAACTTTCTCTTTCTTTGTATATGCTAGATAATCTCTAAGAGCATCATACTCGGTATTTGTCAAAAATCTATGTTTTCCAGGCTTTAACATGTCTAAATCTATCTTTCCATAACTTACTCTTTTGAGCCCTACGACATCAGCATCAAAGTAACCAAAAAACCTTCTTAGTTCTCTATTTTTGCCTTCGTTAATGGTAACTTTTATAGTCGAGTAAGTCGGTAAATTTTTGATAATTCTATAATTTAAAAATGGTGCAAATTCCATTGACCTTACCCTGCTTTGCTCATGTCCGCCCTTGCTGGCATCTGCGAGATAAAGCCCTTCTTTCATCGCTACTTCCATTTGAGTAGTCACAGAACCTTTTATCTTTACATAATAGACTCTCTCTAAATCACCATGCATCAAAGCTGAAACTATATCAGCCGCGTCACTAAGCAAAAGTAAGCCTTCACTTGTAAAATCAAGTCTTCCTACACTCATGAAGTGTGCATACTTTGATGGTAGAGTGTCAAATATAGTTTTTCTGCCCCTATCATCTTTTTTGCTAACCAATTCACCTTTTTGCTTGTGATAAACGATAACAGAATATTTTGTTTTTCTATATAAACTTCTACCTTTGATACGAATTTTATCATCATAAGTTACCTTAGTTGATAAGTCCGTAACAACTTCTCCATCTATGGTAACCAAGCCATCTTGTATGAGTTTATCTGCTTCTCTTCTTGAGTGCCTTGTGTTGTGAGATATCATCTTATTTAATCGAATTGCTTCCACTATTTTATACCTGCTTGTATTAAGTCATGGATATGCAGAACACCCGCAACTTTTTGATTTTCATCTATGATTGCAATTAGTTGTATCTTGTGAGTTTCCACAAAAGAGAGTGCATCGCTAGCCAATATATTTTCTCCATTTAAAACTTTTGGATTTTTTGTAGCAAAATCAATCGCCTTGGCATCCATAGAAAAATCATCTTTCATGAGTGCCCTTCTTAAGTCTCCATCGCTTAATATCGCCAAAAGTTTTCTATCATCATCTTCAATCAAAACATTTCCAAGCATACCTTCGCTCATGACAACTATCGCATCTTTTAGATTTGACTCTTTTGACACGATCGGAAGGTTATCTGAGTGCATCAAATCTTTAACTTTAATAAATAACTTTTTGCCCAAGCTTCCACCTGGATGAAATGATGCAAAATCCTCTTTTTGAAAATTCTTTTTCTTCATCAAGCTAACAGACAAAGCATCTCCTACAGCAAGAGTCAAAGTCGTAGATGTTGTAGGTGCAATATCAAGCGGACATGCTTCTTTTGAAACATTTATCGATAAAAAAACATCTCCGTATCTTCCTAACGAAGAATTTTTACTCCTAGCCATGGCTATGAGTGGAATGTCAAATCTCTTTATGTGAGGAAGTATTTTTATAAGCTCTTCACTCTCTCCGCTGTAACTGATAGCTAACACTGCATCATCCTTGCCTATCATTCCTAAATCACCGTGAAGTGCTTCTGTTGGGTGTATAAAAAAACTACTAGTTCCTGTACTAGCCATCGTAGCAGCTATTTTAGCTCCGATTAATCCACTTTTTCCAACGCCTGTTACGATAAGCTTACCTTTTATGCTAGCGATTAATTCTACAGCTCTGTTCATCTCATCATCAATCAATTCTGCTGCATCTAACAACTCTTTTGCCTCTAGCCTAAGTACATTTTTTGCTATATCTTTAAAATCCAAAATCTCCACCTTACATCATAAATATTGTTGGAACTATTGTTGGGTATTTTTTCATTTTTCTATATATATGCTTTCTTAATACCTGTCTTAATTCGTTTTCAAGTGCTTTTTTATTTTGAAAAAGCTCTTTTTTTGCATTGACTGTAAATTGGTCAATTACACCTTCCATCTCTTGTGAAAATTTTCTATCGTCTTTATCTGATACCAATCCATAACTTACAACTCTTGGTTTACTAACAAGTTTTTGCTCGTTTAGATTTACTTGTGCTACTACCATAACAAGCCCAGCTTCTGCCATTTTTTGTCTATCTAATACAACATCATTTGCTATTTTCTCATTTGCCTGATTATCAACAAATACTTTTCCTGTTTTTACTGATTTTACTTTTTTGATATATTTTGGACATACTTCTATCTGATCACCATCACTCATAAGCAAGATATTTTTTGGTGGCACACCACATTTGATAGCAGTTTCTTTATGTTTTGCAGTATGATTGTATTCACCATGAACTGGCAAGAAAAATTTTGGTTTTGTCAATCTTAGGATTAGTTTTTGCTCTTCTTGGGCGGCATGTCCGCTTACATGAATTTCGCTAAAATCTTGATAAGCCACGCTTGCACCACTCTTTATCAGAAAGTTTAATACTTTTGATACACTTGCCTCATTTCCAGGAATGGCTTTTGCTGATATGATTATCTGGTCACTTGTTTTTATTTTTATATGTCTATGCTCATCAGTTGCCATCCTGTAAAGTGCCGCCATAATTTCACCCTGACTTCCTGTAGTGACGATTAAAACCTCTTTGTCATTATGTTTGTTTACTTCATGAGGGTCTATAAATATACTTTTATCTAAATCTATATATCCTAAATCAATAGCAGTAAAAAGGTTTCGCTCCATCGAACGACCTATGACACAGACTTTTCTATTGTGCTTTAATCCATAGTTAATTGCTTGATAAACTCTGTGAATATTTGAAGAAAAAGTTGACATTATCACTCTTCCTTCTGATTTTGAAAATATATAATCAAAAGTTTTTCCAACAGTGCTTTCACTTCTAGTTATGCCTTCTTTGTGAGAGTTGGTACTATCACTAAGCAGACACAAAACTCCTTTTTCACCATACTCAGCAAATCTATTTAAATCGCTTACATATCCATCTATGGGTGTATGGTCAATCTTAAAGTCTCCCGTATGGATGATAGTTCCAGCTTCAGTAGTGATTGCTAGCGATGAAGCGTCTATGATAGAGTGTGTTATATGCATCCACTCTACTTTTATATCACCAATATCATATACTTTTCTTTTTTGAACTGGTCTAAAGAGTTTTCTGTACTGCTTTAAACCATGCTCTTCAAATTTATTTGAAAGCATACCTAGTGGCAATGGAGTAGCATATATGGGAAATTGCATCTCTTTAAAAAGATAAGCAACTGCTCCTATATGATCTTCATGAGCGTGTGTTATAACGATAGCTTTTATCTTCTTTTTTATCTGCCTTAGGTAAGTAAAATCAGGAATCAATATATCAACACCATGCATATCATCTGTTGGAAAACTCATCCCAACATCTACAATGATAGCACTTGTATCTGTTTCTATGACTGTAATATTTCCGCCAATTTCACCAAGTCCTCCAAGTGGAGTAATTTTGAGTTTCGCTTTTGTATTTTGATTGATAAGATTAAATTTAGTCAATCTTTCTTTGTGTATTTTGTGATTAGCTTCGATTGCACTTTGCATATCTTTTTGCCATTTTTCACTACCGTCCAATATGCTTGGCTGATTTTTAGCACTTTTTCTTTTTCTGTTTTGTTTGTTAGGATTTTGCTTTTTTGCTTGTCCTTGCGGTTTAGTTACGCTATTTTTAGTGCTATTTTGCACTTTTTGGTTTACCGGCTTCTTGCCAGCAGCATTTTCTTTGTTTTCTTGCATTTTTTTACCTTAATTTTGAAAAACTACCTTTTGGAAATCTTTTCATATAAATTAAGATGATTTGCGACGCTTATTTCATGAGGTCTTGTATTTGCTGAAATATCTATATCATCCAACAGTTTTTTAGCAAAATCTCTATCATAAATTGAGGATATATTTTTCACCCAAGTTTTTCTTGGACTAGAATATGAAATTTTCAGATACTTTTTAAATCCGATAAAACTCTTGACTGTTTTAAATAAAGGTTTATCACCTAGTATAAATTCTCTTCTTTTTACAATTTTCAAAATAGACGAAGTCACTTTTGGTGCTGGTTCAAACGAACTCGAAGGCACATCAAAAAGCAACTCTACATCTGCTATACTTTGAGAAAGTATCGCTAAAGATGTGAACTCTTTTGTTTTTACACGAGCAGAAAATTTTAGTGCAACCTCTTTTTGTAGCATGACAATCATAGAGTTACAATTTTCATCTTCTAGTGCTTCTAGTATGATTTTAGTTGCTATATAATATGGTAAGTTTGCAACTAAATCATAAGGTTCGTTTTCAAGTGAACCTTTGTCAAAACACTCTAAAACATCTGTTTGTTCAAGTCTTAGTTTTTCTTCTTCTATCTCTTTGCGAAATTTTTTTCTCAAATGAACGCATAAGTCTCTATCGACCTCATAAGCTCTTAAGGGTTTCACTCTTAAGAGTATTTGCGTCAAATCACCTAAGCCAGGCCCAATTTCTACAAGTTTGAAATTGTTTTTGGGCATCGATTGGATGATTTTATTCAAGACTGACATATCTTTTAAAAAATTTTGACCAAATCTCTTTTTAGCCTCAATCTTTTTCATTCTATCATACTCTTGCCTTTAAATTTGCCACATGTTATCTTTAATTTACTTATAAGTTTATTATGTATGCTATAATTTCAGAAAAGGTCTTAAAATGTCTCTATTTTATCAAATAATTAACTCTCCTATTGGTGATATTTGTATTGCTACTGATGGGCAATTCTTGAGAATTGTAACTCCTGTAACTGGTTGGAATAGGGCAAAAAAGAAATTTGATAATATCATAGAAAAAACAAATCCCTTGCTTGATTTAACACATTTGCAGCTTGATGAATACTTTGCTAAAAAAAGAAAAGAGTTTGATATTCCTCTGCTACTTGAGGGTACTCCTTTTCAAAAAAGTGTTTGGAATGCTTTGCTTAAAATTCCTTACGGGCAAACTATATGTTATGCACAGCAAGCAGACAATATTGGTAATCCGTATGCTCTAAGAGCTGTTGGTGGAGCTAATGGCAAAAATCCTATTTCTATAATTGTTCCTTGCCATAGAGTTATCGGTAAATCTGGAAAATTAACTGGCTATGCAAGTGGGCTTGATACAAAGAGTTACCTCTTAAACCTCGAAAATTCAGCCAAAATTTGTCTTAAATCTGATATTATCTCTTAGGAGTTTTTATATGGAAAATTTTGCAAAAAGAATTATACCTTGCCTTGATATTAAAAACGGAAGAGTAGTAAAAGGTATTAACTTTGTAGGACTTAAAGATGCTGGTGACCCTGTAGAAGTTGCTAAAAGATATAATGAAGAGGGTGCTGATGAGATTACATTTTTAGATATCACTGCAAGTTGCGAAAATAGAGATACCATAGTCGATATCTTAGAAAAAGTTGCACAAGAAGTTTTCATTCCATTGACAGTTGGGGGAGGAATAAAAACACTCGAAGACATTTATAAACTCTTAAAAGTTGGATGTGATAAGACAAGTATAAACTCTCATGCCATAAAAAATCCTAAATTTATCAATCAAGCATCAAAAAGATTTGGTTCATCCACTGTGGTAGTAGCAATTGATGCAAAGAGAACTGGCGATAGTTGGAATGTTTTTATAAATGGTGGAAGAATTGATACGGGACTTGATGCATTGCAGTGGGCTAAAGAAGTCGAACAAAGAGGTGCAGGCGAGATACTCTTGACTTCTATGGATTGTGATGGTGTTAAAAAAGGCTATGATATAGAACTCACTTCAAAGATGGGTTCATTGCTGAGTATTCCAGTAATTGCGAGTGGTGGAGCAGGAACGATGGAACATATAAAAGATGCTTTTTTAAATGGTGCGGACGCAGCATTAGCAGCTTCTATATTTCACTATAAAGAAATAGATATAATGGATTTGAAGCGTTATTTAAAAGAAGAGGGGATTCCTGTAAGACTATGATGATTTTGTGTGCGGGCGATAGAGAACAGTTTGATTTTGCAACTTCTATCGGAATAGGATTGATAAATAGTAGTATAAATTTAACTAAACTTATCCTAAAAAATAGACAAAAATCTATACTTTTTATTGGAACTGCTGGAAGTTATGGCAATTTAAAACCGTTCGAAATCATCACTTCATCAACATCTACAAACATAGAAACTGGTTATTTTTTAGATAACTGTTACACACCGTTAAATAACAGAGTTACTTCTATCATTGACAATGTTTCATGTGAAACAACTAACGAAAAAAATGTCTTAGTAAATTCTAGTAATTATATTACAACTAACGAAGAGGTATCTAACAAATTCTTAAAAAGTGGAATTGAGGCTGAGAATATGGAGTTTTTTTCTATACTAACGGTAGCTAATAAATTCAATATTCCTGCATATGGGATTTTTATAATAACTAACTATTGTGACAAACATGCACACGATGATTTTATAGCAAATCATGCTAAAGCAAAAGAAAAACTAACAGCTTATGTGAGAAAACAAGTGAGTAACTATGAGTAAAATAAATATATTAGATTATACAAAAGAAGAATTAAGTTATATCATAAAACCATCTTTTAGAGCAAAACAAATCTACGAATGGATTTACAAAAAGTACGTAAATTCATTTGACGAAATGAAAAATTTGCCAAATAATTTAAGAGATGATTTGGAAAAAAACTATCATATGAACCCTTTAAAAATTTCTACGATTGAGCAAAGTAGCGATGGTAGTAAAAAGTATCTATTTTTATTAAAAGATGGAAAAACTGTTGAATCTGTTTTGCTTCCCATGAAAAAAGAAGCTTATGATGATATGGGAAAATTGATACACCACACTAGATTTACTATTTGCATCTCCTCGCAAGTTGGATGTAAAATAGGTTGCTCTTTTTGCTTGACGGGAAAGAGCGGTTTTTTGAGAAATCTTACTTCAGGTGAGATAACTTCTCAAGTATTGATGATAAAAAAAGATAATGATATTGCAGAAAATAGGAGAGTTAATATTGTTTTTATGGGTATGGGTGAACCCTTGGATAATATTGAAAATGTTCAAAAAGCAGTTAAAATATTTTCTGATCCTTTTGGGTTATCAATTAGTCCACGAAGACAAACTATATCTACAAGCGGCTTAAGTACCCAAATAAAAAAACTAGGAAATATGAATTTAGGAATTTTACTTGCAATTTCACTTCATGCAGTTGATGATGTTTTAAGAGAAAAATTAATGCCAATTAATAGGGCATACAATATTGAGTCGATTATAAAAGCAGTAAAAGAATTTCCAGTAGATGCAAGAAAAAAAATGATGTTTGAATATCTGGTCATTAAAGATTTGAACGATAACATTAAAAGTGCTAAAAAATTAGTTAAACTTTTAGACGGCATAAAAGCAAAAGTAAATTTGATATTTTTCAATCCTCATGAAGGTAGCGATTATCAAAGACCAATTGTCAAAGATGTTTTAGCCTTTCAAGACTATCTTCTAAAACACGGTGTAATATGTACCATCAGAGAATCAAAAGGTTTAGATATAAGTGCTGCTTGTGGACAACTAAAAGATACACAGGAGAAAAAATGAGTATAGTAGATATCGGTGAAGCTATCTTTTTAGCGGTTATCGTAAGTGGTGCGATATTTGGGATGATAAAAGTTTTATTTTTCGATAAATAGCTAGTAAATAATACTTAAATTGCTATCCAAAATTTCTCAATAATTTTTCTATTACCGATGAATACCTCTGCTTTAAATCTATCCCCTTGTTTTATAATTCCAACGCCTTTTGGAGTTCCGCTCATAACTATATCACCATCTTCCAAAGTTGTAAATGTTGAAATTTCACCAATGACAAAGTCTGGTTTATAAATCATCAATTCTACTCCACCTGATTGAGCTAATTTATCATTTATATATAATTTTAAGTTTAGACTGCTGATGTCTTTTTCATCAAGTTTTACAAATTCACTAAAAACCCCAGCACCATCAAATGCTTTTGCTCTCTCCCATGGTAATCCCTTGCTTTTTAATTCACCTTGTAAACTTCTATCTGTTAAGTCCAAGCCAAATCCAACAGAGCTTATCTTTGAGTTCTTTATCAAAAAAGATATCTCACCCTCATAATGCAACTCTTTTCCTTTTGTATCTAACTTTTCGCTAATTGAGCTATTTGGCTTCATGAATATTACCATTGAACTAGGAATTTCATTCTTTAATTCTTTTATATGCTCAACATAGTTTCTACCGACACACACTATTTTACTAGGTATAATCTCTTCTCCTTCTTCTTGAATTTTATTCAAAATATTTTTCCTTAAAATTTGATATGCTTTTTATATTGTACTCTAAATTTTTATATGTAAAACTTAAGAAATTTGCATGTAGCATCAATCTTTTGGCACCTGTTATTTTTTCCCTTTTTTCTTTACTCATTTTATCACTTAAAAATAGATCTGATTCTATTTCATCTATTCCATATATTGGGTCACCGACTATAGAATGTTTCACATGAAACATGTGTGCTCTTATCTGATGAGTTCTTCCTGTAAGCGGTTTAGCAATTACTAGAGTTCTATTTTTTATTTTGTCAAATTTTATAGGCTCAACTCTTGTTATAGCTTTTTGTCCGATGTCACTTACATGTGCTTTTATACGAATGATAGAAGAGGGGTCATTTGATTTTAAACTTGCATCAATTATCATGTTTTTATTAATTTCGCCTTTTACAATTGCCAAGTATTCTTTTTTTATCTCTTTTTTTTCAAATAAATTTTTTAACTCTATTTCACTTTTTTTATTTTTTGCGACAAGAACTAATCCACTTGTCTCTTTATCTATCCTATGCACTGCATTTGCCTCCATACCATAGAGAAATTTTATCTCATCATTTAAACTGTACTCTTCACTTAGTTTATTTGGATGAACTAAAATTCCATTTGGCTTATCAAAGATGGCAAAGTTTTCTGTTTCAAATATAGGCTTAATTCCTTTTGGCTCTGGTTTAAAAAATATAACTTCTAAATTTCCAAGTAAATCTATATTTTTCTTTTGGAGAATTTCACCATTAAGATAAACCCGTTTCCTGTCTATCCATTTTTGAGCGGCACTCATTTTTAAATTAAATTCTTGCATTAAAAATTTATAAGCTTTTATTTTTTCTTTTATCTTAAAATTTCTTCTTACATACGCCACTTTTTTCAACCCTTTTTCAACTCTATTTTGCTAAAATAAATGCCTTTATAAGAGGCCTATAAAACTCTACATAATATCATAAGGACTTACAAAAATGGTTGAAAGATACGCAAGAGATGAGATGAAAAACAAATGGAGCATTCAAGCAAAATATGATGCTTGGCTCAAAGTTGAAAAATCCGTTGTAAAAGGCTGGAATAAACTCGGACTTGTCAATGACACTGAGTGCCAAAAGATTTTAAAAAATGCTAGTTTTAATATAGATAGAATTGATGAAATAGAGAAAAAAACAAAGCACGATGTTATTGCATTTTTAACCAGTGTATCCGAAAGTCTTGGAGAAGAAAGCAGATGGGTTCACTATGGAATGACTAGCTCTGATTGCATTGATACTGCAGTTGCCTTGCAGATGAAAGATTCTCTTGAGCTTATAATTAAAGATACAAAAAATTTAATGTTAGCAATTAGAAAAAGAGCAATCGAGCACAAAAAAACTTTAATGGTTGGCAGAAGCCATGGAATACATGGCGAACCTATAACCTTTGGTTTAGTGCTCGCTATCTGGTATGACGAAATAGCAAGAAATTTAGAAAATCTTAAACAAGCCCTAAAAGTTATAAGTGTTGGACAAATAAGTGGTGCCATGGGAAATATGGCTCATTCACCAATTGAGCTTGAAGAGTTTGTTTGTAAAGATTTAGGCTTAAGTCCAGCTCCTGTGTCAAACCAAATTATCCAAAGAGACAGATATGCAAATTTGATGAATGCTCTAGCTCTTTTGGCTTCAAGTTGTGAGAAAATAGCTGTTGCAATTAGACATTATCAAAGAACTGAAGTTTATGAGGCGGAAGAGTATTTTAGCGAAGGTCAAAAAGGAAGTTCTGCAATGCCCCATAAAAGAAATCCAGTTTTGAGCGAAAACATCACAGGACTTTGTAGAATTATAAGAAGCTACGCTGTACCATCAATGGAAAATGTAGCCTTATGGCATGAAAGAGATATAAGTCATAGCTCAGTAGAGAGATTTACTCTAACAGATGGTTTTATCACCACAGACTTTATGCTTACTAGATTAACAGGTGTTATAGAAAAATTGCTTGTATATCCAGAAAACATGCTGAAAAATCTAAATCTTACGGGAGGATTAGTTTTCTCACAAAGAGTTCTTCTTGAACTTCCTTCAAAAGGAGTCAGCAGAGAAAATGCTTATAAGATAGTACAAAGAAACGCCATGAAAGTATGGCAAGATTTACAAGTTGGAAAAGCTGCACTAAATGATAAGGGCGAAAGTCTCTTCTTGGAAAACCTGCTAAATGATACAGATTTAAGGGAAAAGTTGAGCGAGAAAGAGATAAGAGATTGTTTTAATTATGATTATTACACAAAAAATGTAGACAATATATTTGCTAGAGTATTTAATGGAGAATAAATGTTAACAGTAGAAAAAAGAAATGGTCGAATTGAACCACTAGATATATCAAAAATACAAAAATACACTAATTGTGCAGTTGAGGATTTAAAAAATGTTAGCCAAAGTGAATTGGAAGTAGATGCAAAGATACAGTTTCGCGACAAAATCACAACAGAAGAGATACAAAAGACTCTCATAAAAACTGCTGTAGATAAGATAGATATAGATAGACCAGATTGGACATTTGTTGCGGCAAGACTATTTTTGTATGACCTTTACCACAAAGTAAATAAATTTACTGGATATGGCACCTTAAAAGAGTATTTTGAACGAGGTGAAAAAAAAGGTAGAATTCTTTTGGGATTAAAAGATAAATATGATTTGGATGATTTGGATGCATATATAAAACCACAAAGAGATTTGCAATTTACATATCTTGGAGTAAAAACGCTGCACGATAGATACCTTATCAAAGACTCTGAAGGTATTCCGATAGAACTCCCTCAACACATGTTTATGGCAATTGCTATGTTTTTAGCACAAAATGAACTTAATTCTCAAGATTGGGCAAAGAAATTTTATGATTTGATTTCAAAATTTGAAGTAATGCTCGCAACTCCAACACTCTCAAATGCCAGAACTCCTAGACACCAACTTAGCTCTTGTTACATAGGAAGTACACCTGACAATATAGAGGGCATATTTGACTCATACAAAGAGATGAGCCTGTTAAGTAAGTTTGGTGGAGGAATTGGCTGGGATTGGAATTTAGTTCGCTCGATGGGTGGAATGATAGACGGCCATAAAAATGCCGCTGGTGGAATCATACCATTTTTAAAGATAACCAATGACATAGCAATCGCAGTTGACCAATTAGGCACTAGAAAAGGTGCAATTGCTGTATATCTTGAGCCATGGCACATGGATATATCTGATTTTTTGGATTTAAAGAAAAATTCTGGAGAAGAGAGAAGAAGGGCACATGATCTTTTTCCTGCCCTTTGGATAAATGATATATTTATGAAAAGAGTGGAAGAAGATGGCATCTGGACTCTTTTTGATCCTGCTGAAGCGGTAGACTTAGCAGAACTTTATGGTGAAGAATTTGAAAAGAGATACCTAAAATACGAAAAAGATGAAAGTATTTCAAAAGAGCATATAAAAGCAAAGGAATTATGGAAAAAAATTCTTTTGAGTTATTTTGAAAGTGGAAGTCCATTTTTATGTTTTAAAGATAATGCTAACAAAGTAAATCCAAACAACCATAGTGGACTAATCAGAAGTTCTAACTTATGTACAGAAATATTTCAAAATACTGAACCTAATCACTACAAAACAAAAGTAACATACGAAGATGGAACGCATGAATCTTTTGAAGAACAAGAAAAAGTAATTGTTAATGGCAGTATAGAAAAAGATGCTAAAAAAATAACTGCATTAGATACACTAAATGATAAAAAGATATTTATAGTTGAAAAAGAGATGAAAGAGGGCAAAACCGCAGTTTGCAACCTTGCAAGTGTAAATCTTTCAAAGATAAATACAAAAGAGGATATACAAAGAGTTATACCAACAGCAATTAGAATGCTAGATAATGTCATAGACCTCAACTTTTATCCTCATGCAAAAGTCAAGCATACAAATCTAAAATCAAGAGCAATTGGACTTGGTGTTATGGGTGAGGCACAAATGCTAGCTGAAAGTGCGATAGAGTGGGGAAGTTATGAACATTTCAGCAAGATTGATGAGATAATGGAAACAATTAGCTACAATGTTATAAAGTCCTCATCAAACCTAGCCATAGAAAAAGGTAAATATCCTGAATTTGAAGGCTCCAAATGGAGTAAAGGAATTTTTCCAATAGATTGTGCAAATGAAGAAGCAAAGAAATTAGTAGATCGCGGCGGACTTTTTGGATATTCTTGCGATTGGGAAGAGTTAAGGCAAAAAGTAAAAAACAATGGTATGCGAAATGGTTATCTAATGGCGATAGCACCAACAAGTTCAATTTCCATACTAGTGGGAACAACACAAACAATAGAGCCAGTTTATAAAAGAAAATGGTTTGAAGAAAACCTTTCGGGAATGATTCCAGTAGTTGTTCCAAAACTTAGCCCTGATACTTGGAATTATTATACACCAGCTTATGATTTAGACCAAAGACTGCTTATAAAAGCTGGGGCAATACGACAAAAATGGATAGACCAAGGACAGAGTTTAAATATATTTCTCACCCTTGATAAAGCAAGTGGAAAATACTTAAATGATATCTATATGTTAGCTTGGAAACTGGGCATAAAATCAACCTATTATCTAAGAAGTCAATCTCCAGAAAACCAGCTAGATGTTGCCGATAGAAGCATGGAATGCGAAGGCTGTCAATAATATATCATAATAATTGACATAATTATTATTTATAATGATATAAGTTCAATAATCTTGGATATATCCCTATAACAAGGGAATATGTCCACTTTAATTTATCGCTCTGCAAAGCATTTATCTAGTGCGTGACAAATTCATAGCAGTTTATCTTTTAAGTTTAACCTCAATTTCTATATACTATAATCCAATAAAAATAATGTGGAGTCTCAATGCTAGAAAAAGTCTTAAAAAGAGATGGAACAATTCAAGAGTTTAAAGCATATAAAATTCAAGATGCAGTTAAAAGAGCATTTAAAAGCGAAAGTACAACTTACGACGAAACTGTTTACATTAGCCTGATATCAAAATTAGAGAAAAAAAGAGTAGCAGCTGTCGAAGATATTCAAGATATGATTGAACTTGAACTCTATAAAACACGATATTTTGATGTTATGCGCTCTTTCATGATTTACAGACATACACACAAAATGCAAAGAGAGCACACAGTTGGATTGAATGAAGATACAACCTTTGTAAATTCATCACAAACCATAGAAGAGTACATAAATAAAAGCGACTGGCGTATAAAAGCAAACTCAAACACTGGCTACTCAAATGCAGGGCTTGTAAACAATACAGCAGGAAAGATAATAGCAAACTATTGGCTTGATAAAATTTACTCAAAAGAAGAGGGTTTTGCACACAGAAATGGTGATTATCATATACATGATTTAGATTGCCTAACGGCATATTGTGCAGGATGGAGTCTAAGAGCACTTCTAAATGATGGTTTCAATGGTGTGCGAGGCAGAGTTGAATCAAAACCACCAAAACACTTCAGAGAAGCACTCGGACAAATGGCAAACTTCTTAGGAATTCTCCAAAGTGAATGGGCAGGAGCACAGGCATTTAGTTCGTTTGATACCTATCTTGCACCATATGTTTTTAAAGACAAACTTCCTTATAGCGAAATCAAAAAAGCAATAGTCAGCTTTGTATATAATTTAAATGTTCCCGCAAGATGGGGGCAAAGTCCATTTACAAACATCACAATTGACTGGAGTGTCCCTAGTGACTTAGCAGACCAAACTCCTACTTGCAAAGACATACACATATTTAAGGGCTTAGAAGATAATGAGCTAGAAATTGAAGCAAAACAAAGAGGTGTTGAAAAATTAGAAGATTTAACATATAAAGATTTTCAAAAAGAGATGAACCAAATCAATAAAGCTTACTACGAAGTGATGACTGAAGGAGACAAAACAGGACAACCTTTTACTTTTCCAATTCCAACAGTAAACATCACTGAAGATTTTGATTGGTATGGTGAAAACACCGATATACTGTTTGAAAACACAGCAAAAGTTGGCTCTTCGTACTTCCAAAATTTTATAGGAAGCCAATACATGAGAGATGAAAAAGGAAATTTAGTAGAAAACCCGAAAGCATATAAACCTGGTAATGTAAGAAGCATGTGCTGTAGACTTCAACTAGACTTAAGAGAGCTTCTAAAAAGAGGTGGTGGACTCTTTGGAAGTGCTGAAATGACAGGTAGTATCGGGGTAGTTACGATAAATATGGCAAGGCTTGGATATCTACATAAAGGGGATGAAGAAAAACTTTTATCAAAAGTAGGGTATCTGATGGATTTGGCAAAATCTACACTGGAAAAGAAAAGAGTTTTCGTTCAAGAGATGTACAATCGCGGTCTATACCCATATACCGCTAGATACTTACCAGGATTTAATAATCACTTCTCTACTATAGGCGTAAATGGCGTAAATGAAATGATAAGAAACTTTACAAGTAACGAACATCATATAGCAGATAAATTTGGAATGGAATTTGCTGCTAAATTATTAGATTTTATGCGCAAAAAGATGGTAGAATATCAAGAAGAGAGTGGAAATTTATATAATTTAGAAGCCACTCCAGCAGAGGGTACGACATATAGATTTGCTAAAGAAGACAAAAAAAGATATCCAGATATCCTTCAAGCTGGGATGAATGAAAATATTTATTATACAAATTCCTCTCAACTTCCTGCAAATTTTACCGATGATCCTTTTGAGGCACTTGATTTGCAAGATGATTTACAATGTCGATATACAGGTGGAACGGTTTTACATCTCTACATGAAAGAGAGGATAAGCTCAATTGAGGCTTGTAGGCAAATGGTGAAAAATGTTATATCAAATTATAGAATGCCATATTTGACCATAACACCAGTATTTTCCGTATGTGAAAAACACGGATATATAAGTGGTGAACACGAGTTTTGTCCACAATGTGACAAGGAATTGATAGAAAAATACAAATTAGAAGGAGAAACAGATGAGCAACAAAGAACTGCTTCATAAATTAGAAGAAAAAAGAACAAGGTGTATAGTTTATACTAGAGTTATGGGCTACCATAGACCAGTTGAAAGCTTTAATGTTGGAAAAACTGGCGAGCACAAAGAGAGGCTTCAGTTTGTCGAGAGAGTTTCTTTCCGATAAACCACTTTATGATATCACAAAATTTACGACGCTAGATTTTCCACAAAATTTAGCGTCCATTTTTTGGTTTTGTAAATGCAATATGAGGTGTCCATACTGCTACAATACTCCTATAGTTTTTGGGGAGGGCAGTATTGACTTAAAAACTGCATTAGATTTTCTGAAAACAAGACAAAATAGGCTCACAGGTGTTGTTCTAAGCGGTGGAGAGTGTACACTCTATCCAAATCTCAAAGCTTTTTGCAAAGAAATTAAAAATTTAAATTTTAAGATAAAAATAGACACAAACGGAACAAACCCAAAGCTTATAAAAGAACTGGTTTCTGAAAAATTAGTAGATTATATCGCACTTGATTATAAAGCTAGCAAGGGAAAATTTCAAGAAATAACACAAAATAAAAATTTTGATTATTTTGAGGAAACTCTAAACTTTTTGATAAGTATCAATTTCCCATTTGAGGTAAGAACAACCATTCATACTGACTTATTAGATGTCAATGATATAAATTTGATTATTGACGACTTATTTGCTAGAGGATATAAAAATACCTACTACTTGCAAAACTTCTTATATGTTGAGGACACCATAGGGAAAATGCCTATTCAAGCATACACACTAGACGCTAGCAAAATAAGCAAAAAAATAGATATAGCCTTTCGAGAATTTTAGTTCTTTTTGGGTAAAATAAAAAAAACTTAAGAGGCGACTAAATGCAAAGAAAACACATATACAACCCAAAATCACAAGAAACTTTAAGTGAACGCAGGATATTTGGTGGTAACCCACACGGCATTTTAAACTTTACACAAGCAAAATACCAATGGGCACTTAAACTTTGGGACATGATGGAAGCAAATACTTGGTTTCCAAAAGAGGTCGATACCACTAAAGATATAGTAGATTACAACCGAAAACTTACAGATGCAGAAAAAAGAATGTATGACTTAGTTTGGTCACAACTTATCAGTATGGATAGCTTTCAAACAAACAATTTAGCTGACAATATAAATCCATACATAACAGCACCTGAAATAAATGCCATACTTATCAGACAAGCTTATGAAGAAGCAAATCACTCCAAATCTTATGCAGTTATGGTTGAAGCGATTTGCGATGATACAGATTTGATTTATGAGATGGAAAAACACGATGAAATTTTAAGAAAGAAAAATGATTATATATCAAGTGTTTATGAAGAGTTAGCAGGCAATGTTACGGACGAAAAAATAGTTTTGGCGATGTTTGCAAATCAAATCCTTGAGGGCTTGTATTTTTATGCTGGCTTTACAGCTATCTATGCTCTAGCAAGAGCTGGCAGAATGCTTGGAAGTGCACAAATGATAAGATTTATACAAAGAGATGAGATAACTCACCTTTTGCTTTTCCAAAATATGATAAATTCAACAAGAAAAGAGAGACCAGATCTTTTTACACCCAAACTTGAAGAAAAAGTTTTAGAAATGTTTAAAAGAGCAGGAGAGTTGGAAATTGAATGGGGTAAATATATCACGCAAAACCAAATCATGGGCTTTACAGATGATATCATAGAAGAATATATCCACTATCTCATAGATGATAGGTTAATTGCAGTTGGCTTTAAAAAAATGTATAATGCAAACCATCCTATAAAATGGGTAGATGATTTTTCAAAATTTAATGACCAAAAAACCAACTTTTTCGAAGGAAATGTAGCAAACTATAGCAAAGGTAGCTTATCTTTTGATGATTTCTGACTTAGTATCTCTACAATTCGCATACAGCAAAAAGAGTTTTAAAGAAAACTTTGAAACTCTTAGTTTTTTAGTGAAAAATACTCCGCAAAATTCTATTGTACTTGCTCCTGAACTCTGTCTTAGTGGCTATAGATATGAAGAACTTCAAAAAAGTGCTGATTTTTCAAAAAAAATTTTACCTGCAGTCATAAAACTCTCACACAAGAAAACTATATGTCTAACTCTAGTATTAAAAATAGGCGAAGATTTTTTCAATATCGCAAAAATTTATCACAATCAAAAAGAGATTTATTCAAGAGCTAAGGCAAAACTTTTTAAACTAGGTAATGAAGAAAAATATTTTACTCAAGGAAGTGAAAAAGATATAAAAGTAGTTGATATAGAGGGAACTAAAATTGCTTTACTAATATGTTTTGAGCTTAGATTTAGTAAACTTTGGGGCAAAATAAAAGGTGCAGATATCATCCTAATTCCCTCATACTGGGGAAAAGGTAGAAAAGAACATTTAAAATCTCTCAGTATTGCTTTGGCAATCATGAACCAATGTTTTGTGATAGTTTCAAATAGTAGTGACGAAGATATGGCATCAAATAGTTGCATCATCACGCCTTTTGGAGAGATAGTACAAAATGATAATTTAGAGATTATCAGTAAAAAATACGATAAAAGCCTGATAGAAAAAATGAGGCGATATATCAATATAGCGGAGTAATAAGAAAAATGTCAAGAGCAGATAATTTTGCTTCAAAGATGAAGCTAGAAAAATCAAAAAAAATGGCAACAGAAATAAAACAAAAGTGCCAAATAAGCGATGAAGTTTTTAATGCTATCGCTACAAGCGAGAGAGAATCTTTTGTGCCAATCGGTCTTGGTCTCCATGCATATAAACTAGATGCGCTGCCATTAGTCGCCAACCAGTGGATCAGCTCGCCTTTGACTGTTGCAAAAATGACTGAAGCCCTTAAATGCAAAGGTGCGGACAGCGTTTTAGAAATAGGATGTGGAAGTGGCTATCAAGCATTGATTTTGAGCAAACTCATCAGAAGAGTTTTTAGTATTGAGAGAGTTGAAAGACTGGCAAAAGAAGCAAAAGAAAAATTTAAACAACTTGGAATTCATAATATAAATGTCAGATTTGATGACGGACAAAATGGCTGGAGAGATTTTGCACCATATGAGCGTATACTCTTTTCTGCATCTATCAAAGAAGTGCCAAAAAAGATATTTGAACAGCTAAAAATAGGCGGTATTCTAGTGGCACCCATAGAAAAAAATGGTAAACAAATCATAACTAGTTTCATTAAAACAGATAGAAAAATAGAAATGATAGAATTAGAAGAGTGTCTTTTTGTACCTGTTATTAATGGCAAAACTCACTAATTACAGTATCTCTTTTATCATAAGTTGCGGTGTCACTAAGCCTCTGTAATCATTTTTTGAAACAGTAAATAAGATATCAATTTTATCACCTTTTTGTACATATTTATCAAAGTTAAAAAAGATTGCTTCAAGAGTATTTGCTCCTTCTTGAAGTATTAATTTCAAGTGATTTTTATCTTTACCTAGCTTCCTATCTACTTTTACGCTGATATCTCGCAAAATAAAACTTGGCTTAAGATTCTTTTGTCCATAAGGCTCAAAACTTTCAAGAATTTCAAGCAATTCAAAATCTATAGAAGCTGGATCTATTTCTCCAAGTATATCAGGACTTGCTAAAAGTCTTGAACTTTCTATAATTTTTGTAGCCTCATACATTCTGCTTCTAAAAGCTTCTAAGTTCTCTTCTTTAAGCAACACACCTGCGGCACCTTTATGCCCACCAAACCCTAAGAGTATGTCTTGTTGAGCTTCTATCAAAGAGAGTATATCTATGTCACCTACACCTCTAGCACTTCCTTTTGCCTTCGCATCATTTACAGAAAATACTATCGCTGGTCTTTTAAATCTTCTTGATAACCTAGAGGCTACGATACCAACTATCCCTTCATGCCACTCTTTTCCCCACGCTATTATGATATTTTCATCTTCTTTCACATGTTTTAAAGAGTTTTCAAACAACATCTTCTCTTCATCTTTTCTGCTGTTATTTAAATCGACTATATACTCTAGTCTCTCCATAGCAACTTCTAGTGAAGTGGATTTTAAAAATTTATATGAAAATTTTGCATCTTCCATTCTGCCAGAACTATTGATAAGCGGAGCTATTAAAAAAGATATTTCATCACTTTGTAAACTTTTTTTATCGAAGAACTTTTTAATCGCCTCAAAAGCTGGTCTTTTGGAACTGTTTAATGCCTGTATGCCTTTTTTCACCATCACCCTATTCATATCAACCAACTCCATCATATCTGCCATTATAGCGATACAAAGCAATTCTAAGAAAGAGGATAAATCATACTTTATATTTAAACCTTTTTTCAAGGATGCTACTAAATACCAAGCCACTTGTGCACCACAAATCTCACAATTTGGAAACTTGCAATCTTCTTGTTTTGGGTTTATTATCGCATAAGCATCAGGAATTTGGCTAGGAATACTATGGTGGTCTGTGATTATAAGGTCTATGCCATTTTCTTTGCAATAAATGGCAGGCTCTATCGCTGAAATGCCATTATCAACTGTTATAATGACTTTAGCATCTAACCTTTCAACTATTCCCATACTCAAACCATAACCATCACTAAATCTATTTGGTATTATCAAATCATAATCTACACCAATGTCATCAAAAAAAGTGCTTAGTATGACAGATGAAACTACACCATCCACATCATAATCTCCAGCTATCGCTATCTTTTCACTGTTTTTGATAGCTTTTATGATTCTTTTTGTTGCTTTATCCATATCTTTGAAATCTTGCGGACTTGGAAGATTTTCTAGTTTTGTACAATTATCATTTTCAAATCTATCCTCAAGGATTTTTCTTATATCTTCTTTATTTAGCCTATTTACCATTTTTTCTTTTTTCAGTAGAAGCTTTTACAAATGAGACTAAAACCTTATTTGGACTTGTTAGCCTAGAGGTAAATTCTGGATGAAATTGCACGCCTAGAAAAAATGGATGTTTTTTTAATTCGATTGTTTCGATAAGTCCATCAGATTCCCCACCAACCATAAGTCCTTTGGCTTCAAAAGCTTCTCTGTATGCTGGATTTGCTTCATATCGGTGCCTATGCCTTTCTCTTATAACTTCTTTGCCATCATATATACTTCTTAAAAGCGAACCTTTTTTTGTATCACAATTATAACCACCAAGCCTCATGGTACCGCCAAGCGGGCTTTTATGCGTTCTTATCTGTTTTCTACCATTTGCATCCATAAAAGAGTCTATAAGGTAAACTATAGGGTTTTTGCAATTTGCATCAAATTCGATAGAATTTACATCTTCTATATTTAGTACATTTTTAGCAAACTCTATGAGAGCCAACTGCATTCCAAGACATATTCCTAAAAATGGCACTTTGTGTTCTCTTGCATACTTTATGGCTTCTATTTTACCTTCGACACCTCTTTTACCAAAACCACCAGCTACCAATATGCCATCCACATCATCAAGCAAATTTTCAGTTCCGTTTTTTTCCATTTTTTCAGAATCTACCCATTTTAGATTTACTCTCGTATTTAGGTTTGCTCCTGCGTGTATAAATGATTCTGTCAAGGATTTATATGCCTCTTTTAAATCAGTATATTTACCAACAAAAGCGATTTTGACTTCGTCACTTGGGGCAACCACTCTTTTGACTAAAGTATCCCACTTTTCCATATTTGGATTTGAAATATCAAGGTTTAGAATTTGTGAAATTGGTGTCAAGACATCTTCTTTTAAAAAGTTTAGTGGGACTTTGTAAATCGTAGATGCATCCACTGACTCTATAACAGAATTTCTATCAACTCCACATGAAAATGCTAATTTATTTTTCAACTCTTTTGGGAGTGGCATTTCACTTCTGCACACAAGCATATCAGGCGTCAAACCTATCCTTCTTAGCTCTTGGACAGAGTGTTGAGTAGGCTTAGTTTTAAGCTCTCCTGCCACTCTTATGTAAGGTATCAAAGTTAGGTGGATATTCATGTATCTTCCCTTACCAACTTCAGTTCCAAGCCCTCGAATGGCTTCTAAAAATGGCAAGCCTTCTATGTCTCCTACAGTTCCGCCGATTTCTACCAAAAGGACATCCTGTCCAACACCAGCTTTTTTAATTCTTCTTATTATTTCATCAACTATATGAGGAATTACTTGGATAGTTTTGCCAAGATAATCGCCTTTTCGCTCTCGCTCTATAACAGAAGAATAGACTCTTCCTGTTGTAAAATTATTTTTTTGATTAAGATTTTCGTCTAAAAACCTCTCATAATGTCCTAAATCCAAATCAGTCTCAGCTCCATCATCTGTGACAAAAACTTCACCATGTTCAAGTGGACTCATGGTTCCTGGATCTACATTTATGTATGGGTCTGCTTTTAAAATGCTGACTTTCAATCCGCAATTTTTCAAAAGTGTTGCTATGCTAGCAGCCGCTATACCTTTACCAAGAGAGCTCAGAACTCCGCCTGTGACAAATATATATTTTGTTTTTTTATTAGCCATTATTTACGCCTTAAACTGTTAATTAACCGTGATTATATCCGAATTTACATTATGATATAATAATAAAAAACTACGGAGCGTAAAATGTATAAAAAAATTTATCTATTTTTGACCCTCGCCGTGTTTCTATTTGCACAAACAAACCCTCTACATGTAAGAATTGATATATATGCAAATACATCTTTTATCACTAAGAGTTTTCAAGTAAATAATCAAGAAAATATATATTTAAAACTTCCCACGCAAGCCAATCTAGAAAATATCACAATAAAGGCAAAAAACTGTGATATTAGCGATATCACATTAAGTAATCCAAAGAATTCTGAAAATCAAGAAACAAAAAAATTAATTTTAAAAATTGAAAATATTCAAAATCGAATGATATCTTTGCAAGAGACGAATGATATGCTAAAAACAATTTCGCTAAAAAATAGAAAAGGCGAAGATATATCCAAAACGATAGATTACTTTAGTAAAAATTATATGAAAAATACCCAGAAATTATCTGCTTTGAAAGTTGAATTGAAAAAAGCAAATGAGCGATTAAAAATGTTACAAAATCAAAAAGCACAAAAGCATAGAATATTTAAAGCTCACGCTACATGTAAAGATAAGGAGATTGTACAAATCACCTATCCTGAGTCAAATTTTAGAATTATGCATTTTTACGATATCAAAGCTAGTAGTACCAAGATGACTTTGACACTTATAAAAAAGATTAAAATAATTCAAAAAACTGGTGAAAATTTTAATAATTTAGACATATATGCCCACTCAAATGCATATAATCAAGCAGTGGCACCTACGCCCTTTTATCCTAGATATTTGAATGTTATTAAAAAAAGAAATTCTTTAATGAAAAAATCTATATCAATGGCTATGGATAAAGTGGCTGGGCAAACAAATACTATATATAGAGAAAATCTTACTACATCATCATTTGTAGCTCTACGCGTAAGCATAAAAAATAATCAAGAAAAGATAGTAAAATTAGGCAAAGAAACAAAAAATATAAAATTTGAAAATGATATTGATGGGTATAGTAGTTCTCGTGCATATTTAAAAGTAAAATTTACAAGCAACAGATTTTATCAGCGAGCTCGTGCATTCATATATCTAGACAACAATCAAGTTGGCTCAAAAGTATTACCAAACATAAAAAAAGATAGCAAAACTGATATATACTTTGGTGAAAATCAAAATATAAAAATTAAAAAAACACTACAAAAGAAATTTAGCAAAAATCAATTTTTTGGAGATACTAAGATAACTACGCTAGTTTGGCAATATAAAATCACAAATAATGGTAAAATTTTACAAAAAATCAACCTAATAGAAAGATTGCCAATTTCACAAAATGAAGATATAAAAATCAAGCCTCTGTTTGATACTAAAAATGCAAAAATCAACAAAATTGGTAAAACAATATGGAGCTTTACCTTAGCTCCAAATAAAACAAAAATTATAAAATTTGGATATGAAATCAAAAGACCAAAGGAATAAAATAAAATGACGACACAAAGTGTACTAAGTCTGCTAAAAGAAGAAATTGTTCCTGCACAGGGATGTACTGAACCCATAGCACTTGCTTATGTTTGTGCAAAAGCCGTAGAAATTTTAGGTAAAAAAGCACAAAAAATAGATATATATGTTTCTGGAAATATGATAAAAAATGTAAAATCAGTAAATATCCCGAACTCAGATGGAATGATAGGCATAGAAGCATCTTGTGCGATGGGAGCAATTGCTGGTGATGCTTCAAAAGAACTGATGGTGATAAGCCAAGTCAACAAAGAAGATTTAAAAGCAGTCAAAAAATTTCTTGATAAAAAAACTATTAAAGTCATACACGATGCAACAGATATACCGCTTTATGCAAAAGCAGTTGTATATAGTGATAGCGATAGTGTATTGGTCGAGATAAAACATTTACATACCAATATAACTAAAGTAGAAAAAAATGGCAAAAGC
This sequence comes from Campylobacterota bacterium, assembly GCA_013151055.1. Taxonomy (GTDB): domain Bacteria; phylum Campylobacterota; class Campylobacteria; order Campylobacterales; family Sulfurospirillaceae; genus JAADIZ01. Next base: position 4,017 of record JAADIZ010000192.1, on the reverse strand, counting down.
GTAATCAATAGAGCTTGCAATGATATACAATTTGGTACACCGTATGAAAAAAGAGAAAAGCTCACAGTAAAAGGTATCTATGAACTTGCAAAAAGTATAGATATATCTCTTATTGAAGAGTTATTTGGCTTAGTGGTAAAAAGAAATAGCACTATCGCTCAAGCTGGACTAAATGGTGAATATGGTGTAAATATAGGATGCATGATAAATAAAAATATACAAAAAGGCTTGTATGGTGATGACCAAAGAAATAGATGTGCTAGTTTTGCTTCAGCTGGTGGAGATGCTAGAATGAGTGGTTGCTCACTGCCCGTGATGACTACAAGCGGAAGTGGAAATCAAGGCATGGCAGCCTCACTTCCTATCATAAGGTATTGTAAAGATCAAAAAAAATCCCATGAAACACTCATAAGAACACTTTTTTTTTCGCACCTAACTACTATACATCTGAAATCAAGCATAGGAAGACTCTCTGCATTTTGTGGTGTTATCTGTGCTACAAGTGCCGTTAGTGGTGCTTTGGCTTTTGTTGAAGATGGGGATTATGATAGCGTCTCTATGGCGATTACCAACTCTCTAGGAAATATCTCGGGAGTCATTTGCGATGGAGCTAAGGCGTCGTGTGCCATGAAAATTGCAACGGGAGTTTATACTGCATTTGATTCTTCTATGTTAGCACTATCCAAAAGAGCACTCAACAGTGGGGATGGTATCATTGGTCATGACATAGAAGACACTATAAGCAACATAGGAATACTCGCAAAAGCAGGAATGAAAGAAACCGACAATATAATTCTTGGAATAATGGAAAAAAATTAACATTTCTTTATTTTTTATTAAATTAATAGTGTAAATTTGTTACACTATATAAAATAAGTTTTTATATAGTGCTATATTTTATTATATTTTAAGCTATCTTTATATATAATTCCGAAATTATTTTAAAGGAGCTAAGATGTTCTCAAAATTAAACCCTCTTCAAGTATTAGGTATTTTCGATTTTGTTGCTGTAATCAGCCTTGCTGCGTTTGCTTATGCAGTTATTGCGTAGTATGTATATTGCGTAAATCAAACCCAAATCAAGAGTTATCAAGGTAATTTTTCATTTGGGTTTGAAAAAATTTCAAAAACAATCTCCTTTGATGTAGAGATAATTATTTATCTCTACATAACTCTTCTTGCAGTTTTTTCATTTTTCTTTTCATTCTTTGCTCAAAAGCTTCATTTGATGGTAAATTAACATCTGAAAATTTTACCTTTCTATATAAAACACACCCCCTGTCACCTGGGTCACACTCTTTTTTTATGATATCACAAGCTCCTTCTGTATCATGAGGACAACTCCAACCACCTTGATTCACATATACTCTTTTATGAGAACACTTAATCCTGAAACTATAAATTGAACCGCTATGGCACCAACTATCAATCCCATGAGCCTACTTATGATTTTTGAACCTGTTATTCCTAAGTATTTTTGTATATGCACACTATTTCTAAGTGCTAGATAGATACTAAAAGCAACTATAAGATAAGCTCCGATAAAAGCTATCAAAGAAGAAAATTCTTCGCTCTGATTTCTTAGTATCACGATAGTAGCGAAAATTCCTGGGCCAAAGATTATAGGAATAGCAAGAGGAATTATAGAAAATTCTTCGTGATTTTCTGCCTCCATCCTCTCTTGTTTGGTTTGATTTTTTGATTCTGCCATACCATTTACCATTTTTATAGCCATCAAAAGCAAAATAATTCCACCCATAACTTTTAAAGAGTCTATCTCTATGCCAAAAAGTTTTAGTAAAAAGTTTCCGCTTACAAGAACCACAAAAAAAGCTATTATTATCGTTGTTGTTGTTTTTAGTGCTATCTTAGAAACATCTTTCTTTGTTGTTCCATCACTCAAAAAAGAGATCATGATGGCACTAACACCCAAAGGGTCCATTATCGCCATCATAGTTATCGTATCTTGAAGCAATAAATCAAAAAAATTAGTCATCGTCATCAAAATCCGTTTTCAAAACTGCTCCATTACTAGCATTTGTTACGAGTTGCCTATATTGTTTAAGCCAACTTCCTTTTATATCTTTTACTTTCGGTTTGAAGTTAGCTTTTCTTTTTGCTATCTCTTCATCACTTAGTTCAACTTCGAGTATATATTTATCTGCATCTATGTGTATGATATCGCCATCTTGAAGAAGCCCTATCATACCGCCTTCAGCAGCCTCAGGAGACACATGACCGATACTAAGTCCTCTTGTAGCTCCACTAAATCTTCCGTCCGTGATAAGTGCCACATCAGCTCCTAGACCCATGCCCACCACTAAGCTAGTTGGGCTTAGCATTTCTTGCATACCGGGGCCGCCCCTTGGTCCCTCATATCTTATGACTGCAACATCACCTTTTTTTAACTTTCCACCAACAATTCCAGCTATAGCCTCTTGTTGTTCAAAGCAAACTGCCTTTCCTCTATAGCTTCTCTCACCGATGATACCAGCGGTTTTTATAACACACCCTTCCTCAGCCAAGTTACCAAATAAAATAGCCAACCCTCCTGTTTTAGAGTATGAATTTTTCAAGTGGTGTATCACTTCATCATCTTTTATACTAGAGTCTTTAATTCTTTCGCCGATAGTTTCACCCGTTACGGTTAAACTATCTGTATGTAAAGCACCTGTGTTCATTTTACTTATCTCACTCATCACGGCATTTACTCCACCTGCTCTATCAACATCTTCCATGTGAACATTTGGCAATGATGGAGAAATTTTAGTTATATGAGAAACTTTTTTACTTATGTCATTGATATCTGCTATGTTAAAATTAACTCCTGCTTCTCTAGCGATTGCTAACATGTGAAGAACTGTATTTGTACTTCCACCCATCGCCATATCTATCGCAAAAGCATTTCGAACAGCATTTTCATTTAAAATATTTCTAAAATTAAATTTCTCATCAAGTGCTATTTCGCAAATTCTCTTAGCCGCTTTTCTTATCAACACTTCTCGTTCAGGCGTAAGAGCTGGGATAGTTCCATTGCCAGGGAGTGCTATACCCATAGCTTCCATCAAAGTGTTCATGCTATTTGCTGTAAACATTCCTGCACAACTTCCACCGCTAGGACATGCATTGCACTCTATCTCTGTGAGCTCATCTTCTGTGATGTCACCTTTTTCAAACTTACCAACAGCTTCAAAAGCAGTCGCCAAATCTATAGGTTCACCATCTTTAATATAACCTTTTTTCATGGGTCCCCCACTTACAAAAACAGTAGGAACATTTACTCTAAGAGCTCCTAATCATACCAGGGATTATCTTGTCACAATTTGGGATACAAATCATAGCATCTAGCTTATGTGCATTCATCATAGTCTCTATTGAGTTTGCAATAAGTTCGCGACTAGGAAGAGAGTAGAGCATGCCATCATGACCCATAGCAATTCCATCATCTACACCAATCGTATTGAACTCAAATGGGATACATCCATTTTTTCTTATCTCATCTTTGATAATTTCACCATATTTATTTAAGAAAAAATGTCCTGGAATTATCTCTATAAAAGAGTTTGCCACACCAATAAATGGCTTATCAAAATCCTCTTCTTTAACACCTGTTGCACGAAACAAACTCCTATGCGGAGCTCTGTCGTAACCTTTTTTTAACCTTTTTTTACTTGATCACTTCTCATGTTTTTCCTTTAATTCTTTTTGGAATTATATGATTTTAGTGCTTTATACTATTTTAACCCTTTACATTTTCGCAAATAATTGATATAATTTCGTCTCATTTTCGAATGCGGGAATAGCTCAGCGGTAGAGCACGACCTTGCCAAGGTCGGGGTCGCGAGTTCGAACCTCGTTTCCCGCTCCATTAAATTTGAAAAGAGAGTTAAATATAATGCGTTTGCCCGGATGGCGGAATTGGTAGACGCAAGGGACTTAAAATCCCTCGCTCATTGCGAGCGTGCCGGTTCAAGTCCGGCTCCGGGCACCACTTATAAATTTGGATTAGCTTTGAAA
>JAADIZ010000093.1:9415-15619 GCA_013151055.1 Campylobacterota bacterium | reverse complement strand
AGTTCAAAGAAGTGCTCATGCACTAAAAAGACTTTTTGTAATCGTATTTCCATTTGTTGTTATTTTGATAATTACTGCAGTTATTATGTCGATCGGACTTGGCTTTCGTGTGGCTACAATTGATAACTCTGCTATGTCTCTTTACAACATAATACATATAAAAGAGACAATATGGGTGGTCATGACACTTAATTTTATATCCATGATTTTCATAAGAAACAAAGTACAAAAATTGATAAACATAAAAGATTTTAAGAGTGCTGGGGCAAGATTAAAAATTATAGGAAAGTATATGGTGCCTATAAATATAATTCTTGGAGTTATTGCTATATATCTTGGTGTATTTTTAAGAAATGCTTATTAATATAGTATAATACCCTAAAAATATATATAAGGACTAACATGAAAGTGATAGAAGGAAATTTATCCCTAAAAGGTGATGAAAAAATTGCGATAATAAATGCCAGATTTAATCACATAATAACAGACAGACTCGTAGAAGGTGCAAAAGATGCTTTTCTAAGACACGGTGGAAATGAAGAAAATCTTGATTTGATTTTAGTCCCAGGTGCTTATGAGATACCTTTTGTTCTAGATAAACTGTTGGCAAAAGACAAATATGATGGTATTTGTTGTGTTGGTGCTGTGATTAGAGGGAGTACTCCCCATTTTGATTATATATCTGCTGAAGCTACAAAAGGCATAGCAAATACAGCTTTAAAATATCAAAAACCAGTGGCATTTGGTGTTTTGACAACTAATACAATTGAACAAGCGATAGAACGAGCTGGAAGTAAAGCTGGAAACAAAGGCTTTGAATCAATGACAGGCTTGATAGAACTTATCAGTTTATATAAAAATTTATAAGGATTTTTTTTGGCAACTAGACATCAAGTAAGACAGAGTATCGTAGGGCTTTTATACGCACAAGATATAGGAAATGACAGTATCGAAAAATTTGCAGATGAAATTTTTGAAGAAAAGAAGATCAGAAATAGACAAAAAGATTTTGCTTTGTCTTTATATGATGGCATAAAAGATAACTTGACAAATATAGACATAGCGATAGACAAACACTTAAAAGAGTGGAATATAGAAAAAATAGGCAATGTTGAACGAGCTATACTAAGACTCGGAGCTTATGAATTGTTATATACAAAGTTAGATAGTGCTGTAATTATAAATGAAGCAATAGAGTTGGCAAAAAGTCTTTGCAATGAAACAAGTCCTAGGTTTGTAAATGGCGTTTTAGATGCTGTTTATAAAGAAAAAAGCAGTTAATATGGAACTCTGTGTTGCATTGGATCTTCCTACTTCCTTTGAAAACCTAGAACTAGCAAAAAAATTAAAAGATAAAAATATTTGGCTAAAAGTGGGACTCCGCTCTTTCATAAGAGATGGCAAAAAACTGATAAAAGATATCAAAGAGATAAATCCAAAATTTAAAATTTTTTTAGATTTGAAGATTTACGATATACCAAATACGATGGCAGATGCAGCTGAGTCTATGGCAAATCTTGGAATTGACATGTTTAATGTACATGCAAGTAGTGGCAAAACTGCTATGAGAAGTGTTATGGAGAGATTAAGTGAAATGCAAAAACCACCTTTGGTGTTAGCTGTCACTGCCCTTACATCTTTTGATGAAAAAAATTTTCAAATTATTTATGGTGATAGCATAAAAGAAAAAGTAAAACAATTTGCAAAAGATGCTTATGAAAGCGGTTTAAATGGTGTTGTGTGTTCTGTTTTTGAAAGTGCTCTTATAAAATCAAATACAGATGATAACTTTATAACTCTAACGCCAGGCATAAGACTAGAAAATGATAATTTAGATGACCAAAAAAGAGTGGCAAGTGTACAAAAAGCAAGTGAAGAAAAATCAAATATAATAGTAGTTGGAAGACCAGTATATACCTCTGTTAATCCACTAGAAGTAGTAGAAAAAATTATGAAAAGGATGTGAGCATGAAAAAAGTTTTGATAGGTTTAGTATCTCTTTTTGCATTGATTATCGTGGGTTTGGTTGTCACGATTTCTATGGTAAATTTAAACAAATATAAACCACAAATTGTAAAAGCTGTGAAGGATAATTCTGGGTATGAGATGAAGATCAATGGAGATATTTCGGCTTCGTTTTCACCCGTTGGGATAAGTATTTCAAATGTTGTGATTAAAAATCCTCAAATCAAGGCAAATCAAAAGTTTTTTGATATGAAAAAATTAAGTGTTGCTGTTGAGTTGATGCCACTTTTGAGCAAGAAAGTTAAAGTTAAATATATCATACTAGATGGTTTAAACTTGGATATAACAAAACTGAAAAATGGAAAATTTAATTTTGAAGTAGTGAGTAAAAAAACTAAAACTAAACAGATAAAACAAAGTCAAAAAAGCTCATCAAACAAAAAAACTGAGTTACCCAAGATAGATATAAATAAAGTAAGAATTCAAAATGCAAATATAAACTTTGAAGATTTGAAAAGCAAAACAGTTGCAAAAATCAAAGCCATAAACATCGCAGTTGATAACATAGGATTTGATCCGAGTAAAAAAATGCTACAAGCCATATCTTTTGATGCAAAAACAAAGATAAACTCAATTGTATTTGATAAGTACAAAATCAAAGATATCAAAATAGATGTAAATATGAAAAATGCGATTGTGAACATGAGCGATATGAAACTTAGTATGTATGATTCTTTAGTGGATGCAACGGCAAGATTGAATTTAAATAAGAAGATACCATTTTTAAATATAGAAGCAGATATACCAAAGTTTAAACTAGAAAATTTTTCGAAAGAGTATCTAAAAAAAGATATATTAAGTGGAGTGGTAAAGGTTCATAAAAAGTTTAGCTTGAGTTTAGGCGATATAAAAACAATCAAAAAAACTTTGAAAGGAACTGCTTTGATAGATGGAGTTGGTGTAGGAGTGAAAGGTTTTGATCTTGATTCTATACTTGCTAAATACAACAATACCAAGAAAAGGAATCCAGCTGATTTGGGAATGTCACTCGCTTCTGGATTTGCAAAAGGCGGAAACTTGAGTGGAGTTTTTGGAGCAAATAGCGGCGGAACAACACTTTTAAAAAGAGTACACATAAAGATTGATATAGCAAAAGGTATCGCAACTCTAAGTGATGTAGCCATAGCAACAGGTAAAAATAGAATTGCATTAAAAGGTAAACTAAATATTCTCAAAGATAGATTTTTAGATATGAAATTTGGTGTGCTTGATGCGAAGAATTGTGCTAAGTTTTCACAAACCATAGAAGGAACTTTTGCAAAACCAAAGGTAAAAGTAGATGCCACAAGTATAAAAAGTACTGTAAATATGGTTTCAAATCTTCTTGAAAGTTTTGGTGTGAAAACTCCAAAGATTTTAAAGAAAAAACAAGGAAAGTGTAAAGTTTTTTACAACGGCATGGTAAAACAACCAAAATGACAGATGGAAAAATAAGAAAAAATATAAAAAGTGGTCTAAATGTTGCCATAGTTTTGAAACAAGACCAAAGAAGTGGAATTTTAACTGAGGGTATCGTGCGAGATATCTTGACAAAATCACCTAAGCATCCACATGGTATAAAGGTAAGATTGATGGATGGACAAGTAGGGCGAGTTCAGAAGATATTAGATGCCTGAGGTTAAAAACTTTTCTTCGCTCCCAATACCGAGTGAAATGCTGAAAACTATAAATGGACTTGGATTTAAGGAGATGACTCCTGTCCAAGCCCAAAGCCTACCATATATCCTAGAAGGCAAAGATGTTATAGCTCAAGCAAAAACAGGTAGTGGAAAAACAGCAGCATTTGGCATAGGATTACTTTCAAAATTAAATGTAAAAAATTTTAAAATCCAATCTCTAGTAGTGTGTCCAACAAGAGAGCTTTCAGAACAAGTAGCACATGAGCTAAGAAATATAGCTAAATTTAAACATAATATAAAAATCCTAACACTTTGTGGAGGAGTAGCATTTGGTCCACAATTGGGTTCATTAAGACACGGAGCACACATAGTTGTAGGAACTCCAGGAAGACTACTAGGTCATCTAAATAAAGGTTCATTGAAACTAGACGATGTTGATACTCTGGTGCTAGATGAAGCTGATAGGATGCTAGATATGGGCTTTGCTGAAGACATACAAAAAGTTATATCTTATATGTCTAACAAAAGACAAACTCTGTTTTTTTCAGCAACTTTTCCAGAAGAAATAAAAGATTTGGCTAATTCTATTGCGATAAATCCTATAAGTATAAAAACAGTTTCAAAAGAAATTGCAAATAAAGTTAAGGAGTATTTTTATGAAACTCCCTCTCATGATAAACTTCAAACTTTGGTAAAGATTTTAAGCACCTATAAACCTAAAAATGCGATTATATTTTGCAATACAAAGATACAAACAGATGAAATAGCCAAAGATTTAAGAAAGCAAGATATAGATGCTCTAGCTATTCATGGAGATTTGGAGCAATACGAAAGAGTAGATGTTTTAGTGCAATTTATAAACAAAAGCTGTTGTGTTTTAGTAGCAACTGATGTTGCCGCAAGAGGATTGGATATCAAAGAATTATCTATGGTTCTAAATTATGATTTACCAAATTCTTTAGAAATATACACACATAGAATAGGACGAACTGCAAGGGCTGGAGAAGAGGGAATAGCAGTAACTTTATATACTGAATTTGAGATAGATATAGTAAAAAGCTATGTAAATGATGATAATTTTTTCAAAGATTTAAGTGCTTTAAAAATCGATAAAAACTTTACAATGGTACCTCAAAATATTACTCTTGTCATAGAAGGAGGCAAAAAAAACAAAATTAGAGCAGGAGATATTTTAGGTGCTTTAACTAAAGATGCGATAATTTCAGGCGACTTGATAGGCAAGATTGATATATTTGACAAACAAAGTTATGCTGCGATACAAAGAAGTCAAATAAAAAAAGCATACACTCAACTAAACAATGAAAAGATAAAAGGAAAGAAATTTTCAGTTTGGGTACTAGAATAACCCAAATTTAAGCCTTTTAAAAGTATCAAATGGTATAATTTCATCCTACTTTTTATAATGTTGGACAGGTGGGTGAGTTGGCTTAAACCACATCCCTGCTAAGGATGCGTAGGAGTAATCCTACCGAGAGTTCGAATCTCTCCCTGTCCGCCATACTTATCTCTTAAATTTATCCACTCAAGATATCAAGTAAATTTTATTTTATATAATTTTTTAAGATAAATAAGAGTACATTTTCATTTCGTATAAAAATTACTTTGTATTATATATATTTTAGATTTAAAAAAAAGGAAGCTAAATGAATTTTAAAAACAAAATTGCATTGGTTGTGTCAGTTATTGTTCTTCTTGGGTTGACGGCTTTTGGTGTGTTTGGTTATCAAGATACTAAAAAAAGTAGCGTTACAGAAGTAAAAATTTCATTGAATGCAAAAGCAGAAAGCTTAACACAGTATATAGATTTATGGTTGAAAAACAAAGAAAATCTAGTACAAAGCAGTGCTGATGAATTATGGTTAGCTAAAGGTATTTCTGATGGAATGTTGTCTGCAAGATTGAAAAAATATGCAAAAAGAGTGGGAGCCATGAGTGCTTATATAGGATTTGTGGATGGACGCATGGTTTCTAGTAATGGAAAAAAATATGTATTAAAAACATATGACCCAAGAGTTAGACCTTGGTATAAAAAAGCAATTGCTACAAAAAAAGTTGGTATTACAGATGCATATAGAGGTGCAACTTCGGGGAAAATGATGATATCCATAATGGTTCCACTAATAAATGGACAAGGCGATTTTATAGGAGTGTTTAGTACGGATATACTCTTGAACACCCTATCTAATGTCATAACAAGTACAAAATTTGATGGTGGATATGCGGTTTTATATGATGATAAAGGCACTATAATCGCAAGTCCTAATAAAAAATTACTCGGTAAAGTATCTGTTATAGCAAAAAGATTTAAAAATTTAAACAATGGATTGATAAATTATACATATAAGGGCGAAGATAAGCTCATGTCTTTTTACAGAACAAAACAGACAAATTGGATAACAGCTATAACTTTTCAGAAAAAAGCAGCTTATAAGTTTCTGAGACAGCAAGCAATAGACCTTTTTATACTCGGACTTGTAATCATGGCAATTGCACTGATAGTCATCATCTTTAGTGTTAGAGTCTTAATGAAACCTCTTGA
>JAADIZ010000093.1:0-9296 GCA_013151055.1 Campylobacterota bacterium | reverse complement strand
TGCACGAGATAGTAAAAGAATCAAAACAGATAAGTTTGGAAAACTCAGCCATATCAGAAGAGTTATCTCAAACAGCATATTCAGTTGGAAAAAATGTTGAAAATGAATCAAAAATAGTATCTCAAACTAGAGAAAAAGGGTTGAGTCTTAGTGAATATTTGGATAGTTCTGTTGAAAAAGCCAAGGAGTCTCAAGTTGAATTAGAAAATACTTATAGTAGTGTCAATGAAGTTAAAACTAAGGTAGAAGAGCTGGAAAGTACAATGCAAGAGACTTCTGTCAAAGAGCAAAATTTAGCGGAAAAATTAAATCAAGTAAGCCAAAATGCAACAGAAGTAAAAGAAGTTTTAAATATCATTAAAGATATAGCCGACCAAACTAATTTGCTTGCACTCAATGCTGCTATTGAGGCAGCAAGAGCAGGTGAACATGGACGAGGATTTGCTGTTGTCGCAGATGAAGTTAGAAAACTAGCTGAGAGGACACAAAAGTCACTCGTCGAAATTGATGCAACTATAAATATAGTAGTTCAATCTATCATGGAAGCAAATACTGAGATATCAGAAAATGCACATGACATACAGAGTATAGCAGATGTATCTGCTCATCTTCAAGTGCAAACTTCAGAGATATCAAGTGTAATTCATCAAGCTATTTCAGATGCAAACCAAACCGTAAATGATTTTTCTGATACATCAAAAAAAGTTCAAGAAATAGTTGCAAAAGTTGATGAAGTTAATAATATTTCACAGAGCAATGTCAATAGCGTAGAAAATGTATCTCAAGCTGCAAAACATCTTCACTCTATGACAGAAAAGTTAAATAGCGAATTAGAAAAATTTCAATCATAATAAAGGAGAAATTTAGCTTTATTTATATTTCATTTAAAAAAGGTTATTTTTTATTTAAACTTTAATCCTATACTTTCATTACCAAGACGCAACCCTCCTTTTTAGAAAATGAATATATTTTTTAAAATCAGCGTCCGAGATGCCCACCTCGGACGCTTTTTTTATGCCTAAAATTTACTCCAAATGCTCTCATTATCATATTTTTTGCTATTTTTAGATAAAATGAAACACTATAATTCAAGAATTACAAAACACAAGTGGTAGCATTTGCGAATTATCTTAAAGCAGAATTTCTAAAAAAAACATAGAGGTAAAATATGGAAAAAATTTCTGAAAAACAAACACCAGAACAGTTGCAAAAAGCGAAGAAAAAAAGTTTAAAAAAGTTAAAAGAATCTACAAAATTAACTACTTCTAAATTGGCACTTGAGCTTGAAATGAAAACAAATGAATTAAATAAAACATTTGTTCAAATGGGATATTTAGAAAAAAAAGGTAAAAATTTTACCCTAACAAAAGAAGGAAAAAGTGCAGGTGGAGTAGTAAAATCAAATGGAAGTCGTGCATATATCCTATGGAATAAAGATACTAAAATCACTAAATGAAAATTTATGATGTTGTAGTCATTGGTTCTGGGGCAGCTGGAATTATGGCTGCAATTACAGCTGCGAGAGATGATAAAAGTGTATTGGTACTAGAAAAAATGCCAAAAATTGGTATGAAATTAAAAGCCACTGGTGGTGGCAAATGCAACATAACAAACACACTTGATATCAATGAATTTATAAACTCATTTGGAAAACAAGGGCGATTTATGCGAGATGCGTTGCATAAGTTTAACCAAGGTGATTTAGTTGAATTTTTAAGTAAAATTGGCTTGCAAACTCATGCACCAGATGGTTTTAGGGTCTTTCCAATTTCTCATAATTCTCAAAGTGTTTTAGATATTTTGATAAGCGAGATGAAAAGAGTTAGTGTTGAAGTCAAATGTGAGCAAAATGTTCAAGATGTCAAACAAAATGATTTGTACATATTTGATATACATACTAATAGTGATAATTTTAAATCCAAAAATCTTATCATAGCAACAGGAGGTTTAGGATACTCCACTTTAGGTGCAACTGGCGATGGATATGGGTTTGCAAAGTCACTAGGACACAGTGTGAGTGATTTGTATCCTGCCATGATACCCTTGAGAGTAGAGGAGAAGTGGGTGCAAAATTGCACAGCTGATACTATCGCAAAAGCTATACTAAAAATTGACTTACCAAAGATGAAAAAAATTAAAAAAACAGGTGATTTGATTTTTACAAAAAATGGCATAAGAGGTCCAGTGGTGCTTGATTTTTCAAGAGAAATAACTCCGCTTTTACACAAATACAAAAAAATTCCACTTCAAATCAGCCTTACAAAAGGCAAAAACGAGGAAGAGATACGAGTTTTTTTAAAAAATGAAGCTCATCAAAATCCTCATGATAGCATCGTCAATGTAGCTTCTAAATTGGTGCCAAAATCAGTTTGTATAGAGTTTTGTAAAATTATAAATATAGATATAGAGTTAAAATATTCGCAAATTGGAGGAGTCAAAAGGGATAAGCTGATAAAATTGCTCGTTTGGACTCCTCTTAGCGTGATAGGTCATGATGGCTTTTTTAAAGCCATGATAACAAGGGGTGGAGTCAAACTAAAAGAGATTAACCCAAAAACAATGCAGAGCAAAATAGTAAAAAAGTTATACTTTTGTGGCGAAGTTGTTGATTTGGACGGTCCTTGTGGCGGATACAATTTGCAATGGTCGTTTTCAAGTGGATACTTATCGGGATGTTTAAAAGATTAGATATAATATCAAAAAAATAAGGCAAAAAAGATGAAAATATTATTGATAGGTGCTGGCAATATGGGTGGAGCGATGCTTCAAGGTTTACAAACTTATGATATGACTGTGGTAGAAGCATATACCCCAAGAGTTAAAGAGTTAAAACAAATATATCCAAATCTTAAAATAGTAGATAAAATTCCATCGCTTGATGGTTTTATTGTTATATTGGCTATCAAACCTCAATCCTTGGCAACTTTAAGTGTCTCAGGCAAGGCTGAAGGCTTGATATCTATTTTGGCTGGCACAACATTAGAAAAATTAAGAGCAAAAATTGATGCAAAACTTTATGTAAGGGCTATGCCAAATATGGCAGCACTTGTGCAAAAATCAGCGACTTCTTTGTGCGGTGATGATGACTTGAAAGATACAGCGGTACAGCTTTTGAGTTCATTTGGAAAATGCTTTTGGCTGGAGAGTGAAAATGAACTAGATATAGCGACAGGATTGGCAGGAAGTTCGCCAGCTTGGATAGCTTTAGTAGCAGAAGCACTTAGTGATGGAGCTGTAAATCTTGGATTAAAAAGGGATATAACTTACAAATATATCGCTGCACTGTTTGAAGGAGTTGGAATTGTCCTACAAGATGAACACCCAGCACTTTTAAAAGATAAAGTAACTTCACCAAATGGCACTACGATAGCAGGAATTGCAAAATTAGAAGAGGGGCGAGTAAGAGACAGCTTTATAAAAGCGATGAGGGCATCTTACGAAAAAACAAAAAAGATGGGTTAAACCCCTATAATTGTATCTTTTGGCTTAAATGAAGCTATAACTTTATCACTTTGCTTGATACCTAATGTTTGAAATTTGTCTAATGTCATGACAGAGATTAGCATTAGGTTTGAGTTTGTTTGGAGTGTTATTTCTACCAAGTCATTTTCTTTTTTTATCTTTTTTACGGTAGTTTCTAGTTGATTTTCTTCATCTATTTTTTGTGTTGATATTTTTAACCAAGGAGCCTTGATCAGTACAAAGATATTTGAATTGTTTTTGATTCCTAATTGTTTTATGCTTTGATTTGTGATGGATGATACTATTTTTATCGCCTCATCTATCTGAATTGTTATCTTGGAATTTATAGAGCTTTTTTGTATCTTTATGACTTTACCGAAAAGTTGATTTCTAGCACTAGTCCTGAGAGAATTTCTTTGTAAAAAAGTTTGTAAATCAGAGAAATTATCAGTATGCAATTCGATTGATTTTAAGAATTCTTGCTGCGATTTATGAAGTAAATCATACATCTTTATGTACTCTTTTGCACGATTTGTAAGCCGGCTTCCACCACCACCACTTCCACCTGTACTTGTTGTGACCAATGGGATATTTGATATCTTTTTCATCTCATTCAATGAATCCCAAGCAGCTTTGTAGCTCATGTTCATGGACTTTGCAGCTTTTGATAATGAACCGTAAGTATCTATATTTTTTAAAAGTTCAATTCGCCCTTTTCCTAAAAACCCTTTTTCATCTTTATCAAACCATAAGCTACTGTCGATATGCAGTAGTTTCATCATTTTTAAATCCTCATGAAATAATATATTGCCATGCTTGCCAAGTAAGAGCACTACTGATGCCCGCTAGTACACCCGCTAGCATGTCGTCGCCCATAACTCCTAAGCCACCCTTTACATCTTTATCGATTTTGCCTATCAATGATGGTTTCCATATATCAAAAAGTCTAAAATATGCAAAGCTAAAAAGCATTTGCGTTATTGTAGCAGAGCTTAAGATAAAAGCAATCCAAAGTCCAACGACTTCATCTATAACTATACTTTTATCATCATGAGTTCCACTTTTTCTCTCATATTTATCTATCTCTCTGATACCAATTATCGTGATTAAAATTGTAAGTAAAACAAGAGTATTCATATGAAAAAATTGTAAAATTATAAAGCCGACAATCCCTGCGAGTATGCTCCCCATCGTCCCTGGTGCATATGGAGACAGCCCGCTATAAAAGAATGTTAAAAAAAGTTTTTGCACGATTATCCTTATGTAAGTGAAGTAGTTTGATGAAGTTTCATGAGGTTTAGATAAAATTCTTCTTCGCTATGGTCTTCTAGTAAGCCATTATTTGGAAAAATTTCATCATATAGGGTGTTTATGTTTTTAAAACGATTTGGCATACAAATACTAAGCAATTTAGCAGATACATCTGTTCGCATTAAAACTGCAGGAGGCAATATCCCAATTCTGAAAAATCTACGCAAAGCTTTAGAATTATATTTGATATGTCTATGTGAGCCGTGTGGACAAGTACTGGTATTTACAAGAGTTTTGCAGTCTTTGCAATAGACAAATCTTGAAACTACTTCTATCTCGATATCAAGTGATTCATATTTGCTTAGTATTGATTTTATCTCATTTCTATCATAGTACATTCCTATGCCAGTATGATTTTTCCCTATTATAAATTTATCGCAACCAAAATTATACGCACAGATACAGTCAAGTATAGCGTCATTGTATCCAGCAAAAAGGTAAGTGCTTTCAAATGGAACTACCAAGACTCTGTTTTTTGGCAGGTAATTGTCGATAGCATATCTTATGATTTCATATTTATTGTCATAAGTTAATTTATTTGGTTTTGACACATGTTTAGAAAGAAATACGATAACTAAATCTGATCTTTCTAGTGTGATGCGAAGTAAGCGTTCATGTGCTCTATGAAATGGTCTAGCATCCATCATTATTGCCGCTATGCTTTTGGCACCACTACTTTTTATAGCATTTTTTATCTGATTTTTTACATTTTTTATGTTATCAAAAATTACTTCATATTTGCCATAAATTGAATAACTTCCAAGCCTATCTAAAAAATCTCTCGTTGATTTATTTTGCACATCATAATTTCCAAATATTTGCTCAATTCGTCTTTTTCTATCTATCTTAAAAAAACCATCAGCTATGATATGTCCTCTTATCTCTTTATCTACTACCAAATCAATGCGTTCGCCTCTTTTTAGACTCGTTATCACTTCTTCATTTTTTTTGCCTGAGGGTGCTAAGATAAAAGGAAAAGGAAAAGGTTTTCCTTTGTAAAATCCAATATCATCAACTTCTTTAGCTTCTTCTTCATTCATCAGTCTATCAACTGGTTTAAATATCCCTTCTTGTGCATAGGATAGAGTTGCTAAGGCTTGTTTGTCGATAATAATAAATCTATTTTTTCTTGTTGATGCCATACTTTTTCCTTTTTTCCCAAAGACTTTTTCTCGAAATTCCTAATTTTTTTGAAAGCTCTGTATCTGGAAATTTATTTTGAAAACTCAAAATTATATGCTTGACATAGTCATCTATAGAAAGAATCTCTTCTTGATTAAGAATCTTAGAATCATTGTTCAATTCAATATAGAAAAAATCAGAATCCTCTGTCAAATCAGTTGTTGACATAAAAACTTTTCTATTTTTAATAGCATCAAAAATTTTGTTTCTTTCACTTTTTTTCATCTTTTGCAACTCTGTTAGATAAATTATCTCATCTTTTGGAGTTTTTAGTATGTTTTCAATGGTATTTGAGCTAGTAAGCGATATAAAAGAAAATGATTTTTTTATTTTTGAACAATATTCAAAGACAAGAGAATCTGCCATTTTTTGAGAATTTGTTTTGATAATTGCTGGAAATTTTATTTTACTATCAAATTTTGGAAGATTTGAACTCTCAAATATATGTGTTAAGTAATTTTTATATGTTATATTTTCTTGCTTTATTGTATTGAAATCACTTAAATGTTTCAGCTTTCTAAGCAATTCCTCGATCATGAAAGGTTTTTGTATATAATCATTTGCTCCAGCTTTTATTGGGTTTGATACTGTGTCATTGCTGATATACGAAATCATCAGGATAATTATAGAGTTTTGATGTTTTTGGATGACTGGATAAAAATTTTGCCCAGATATGTTGGTTGAAAGTAGAACCGAATCATACTTCTCATCTTTTAGTGCATCTTTTACAGTGGTTGCTATATCACACCTATATCCAATTTCCGTCAATTTTGATGCGATACTCTGTGCTAAATATATCTCATTTTCTACTATTAAAATCTTCATGTTTATCTGTTTTTCCAATCTAAAAATTTTAGGTTTGAACTTGCTTGAACACCTATGCCTTCACTTCTGCCGATAAAACCCAATTTTTCTGTAGTCGTCGCTTTTATGTTTACATAAATTGGTTTTATTTGTAATATGTTTGCTATTGTTTTTCTCATTTTATCTTTAAATTTTCCTAATTTTGGAGTTTGTGCCATTATGGTTATGTCACAATTGATAATTTCATATCCAACTTGTGTTACGAAATTATACACTTTTTTGAGCAATTTCTTGGAATCTATGTTTTCATATTTTGCATCAGTATCTGGAAAAAGCTCACCGATATCACCAGCACCAATGGCTCCAAGAAGCGAATCTATAAGAGCATGGATAGCAACATCACCATCCGAATGTGCCTTAAATCCAGGGCTTTTTTGTATCTTGACACCACAAAGCATCATGGCTTTTCCATCTTCAAACGCATGAACATCAAATCCATGTCCAGTAAATATATCTTGATTTACCTTGTGATTTTTTGCAATTTCATCTAAATCTTCTAAAAATGTTAATTTTTTTGCTTTTTTATCACCTTTTACATAAGTTACAATTCCACCCATCGCTTTTATGGCACTACTGTCATCCGTATATTGCACTTTTGTATTGAGTGCCTCTTTTAAAATTTTTGTTTTTGATAGCTGAGGAGTTTGTATGAGTTTCACTTTTTGTCTATCTATCGTTTTATTATCATAAACTACAGTATCATTAACACTAAGGTAAGGAACTATGATATCTGCTTTTTCTTTTTGCTCTATGATTCGCTCAAGCATATCATCGCTGATAAAAACTCTTGCAACATCACTTACCAAAACAAAAGCGGTACTTACTTGTAAAAGTGCATTTTGAAGAGACTCTTGCCTGCTTTCGCCGCCTTCAATGAAGATAAAATCACTTGAATATTTTTTCATATACTCGATTTCATTTTTGTGAGTGGCTACAATTATCTTGTCAAATTTATGATTTTTTAGGATATTTTGTGTCGCATATAGCCAAAGTGGAGTATCTCCAAATCTAAGCCATTGCTTTTTTGTATCGTGCTCAAATCTAGTAGAATTTCCAGCTCCTAGCATAATGAGAGACAAATCAGGCAATTTTTGTCCTTTTTTCTTTAAAGTGTTACAATATTATACACTACCAAAGCTTTTTTTTATCTTTTTTGTGCTAAATTCCAACATCTAAAACATATGAAGGAGAATATTTAATGTTAGATGAAAATAGTATAAAAGAAAAACTAAAAGAAGTTGTATATCCAGGTTTTGAAAAAGATATAGTCTCTTTTGGTTTTGTCAAAAATATTGATGTAAAAGATGAAAATGTTTATGTAGAATTAGAGATAGTTTCATCAAGTGAAGATGTAGCTAAAGAGCTAAAAGCTGAAGTTACTTCAAAGTTAACATCAATAGGAGCAAAAAGAGTAGATGTGGCTGTAAAACAACCAAAAACACCCGCCCAAAAGAGTAACTCTCAAAGTGGCAAAAATATCGCCCCACAAATTAAAAATTTTGTAATGGTAAGCAGTGGAAAAGGTGGAGTTGGAAAGACAACTACAACTGTAAATCTTGCTATTGCACTTGCTAGTCAAGGTAAAAAAGTTGGACTGCTAGATGCTGATATTTATGGTCCAAATGTTCCAAGAATGATGGGAGTTGTTGGTAAAAATCCAGAAATTGTAGGAAACAAAGTACAACCTATGCAAGCTCACGGAGTAGAAATTATAAGCATGGGAAGTCTCATGGAAGAGGGACAATCTCTTATATGGAGAGGTGCTATGATTATGAAGGCGATAGAGCAACTGCTTCGCGATGTTCTGTGGAGTGATTTAGATGTACTGTTTTTGGATATGCCTCCAGGAACTGGTGACGCTCAACTTACACTTGCCCAAAGTGTTCCTGTTACAACTGGAGTTTGTGTTACAACTCCTCAACAAGTTGCACTTGATGATACCGAAAGAAGTTTAGATATGTTCAAAAAACTTCATATTCCAATAGCCGGTATCGTAGAAAATATGAGTGGTTTTATCTGTCCAGAAACTGGCAAAGAGTATGACATTTTTGGGAAAGGCACAACCGAGCCACTTGCCAAAAAGTTTGATACACAAATACTTGGCGAAATACCAATAGAACCAGCTATCAGAGAAGGTGGCGATGCTGGAAAACCAGTAACATTTTTTGCCCCATCAAGCGAAAGTGCAAAAAGATATCAAGAAGCAGCAAGTAAGCTTTGGGAAGATATAGAAAAGATAAATAAAGATGGTGGAGTGAGTAATGAAGAAATTCAACCAACTATCGGAGTAAATAGTGGAGCAAGTGCTTGTTCTACAAGTAGTTGCGGTTCTTAATAAGCTCTAAGTTTTAGAGAAAACAAATATAAAGGGGATTTACCACCCCTCTTTTCTTATATTTTAATAATTTAAAATATTAATAGATTTATTTTAATTATATTTAAGTAATAATTAAAGCGAATAATCATACTATGTGCAA
>JAADIZ010000023.1 GCA_013151055.1 Campylobacterota bacterium | reverse complement strand
AATAAAATAGATCTCCAACAACTGGATTTAGTTTATCATTTGTATTCACAGCTACTGGTTGTCCATCTTGTGTTGTTACAAATTGATCACTGTCGCCTAAACCAAGGTCACTCGCTCTTAATTTTTTGCCAGCTCCTTCTTTATCATACGCAATTAAGTGAGTCGCACTTGTCCAACTCTCTTCTTTTGCCTTTTTAGCTGCGGCTTTGTTTGCATTAACCAAAAACTCTTTATTGATTTTATCATTTTCAAACATCCATCTAATCATGGCGTAAATCAACGCAGCATCACCACCAGGTCTTACTGGAACCCACTGCCATGCTTTAGCGGCACTTTTTGAAAACCTAGGATCTACAACTGCAACTTTACAACCTTCGTTAGTCACTGCATTTGTTACTAAATTCGCCATTATTGGAGGTCCAAAGTTTGCCTCAACAAAACCTGTTCCAAAAAATATCACAAATCTAGCATTTCTAAAATCTGGCTTCAAGTGTTCAGCTGCTGGCTTCCACTTACCATTACCTAGATATTGGCTTGTTACTTGCTTATAGGCGATATGGTGAGATTGTTCACAAACAGTAGTATGCTCCATAAAGTTATTACTTCCATATGCTCCTTTATGCCATCTTTTAGCGAACTCTTTTCTACCATGCTCCATTCTACCTGCAAGCATCAAAAATTGATTGTTTTTTGGTCCAAGATCTGGTTGGTCTGGGTCAATTAACATATCTAAGTGAGCTGCGTGTTTTACTTTAAAATCGGCTAAGCTCATTTTGCCCTTGCCAACATTCATAGCATCTCCAGCCATAGCTTTGGCTACTTTTGAATCTTTTAATACTCTAACTTGTCTCATGCCTTCTACTACTCTATTTTCTTCACCGGCAATGTCTGCAAAAAGCTTTCCACCTTCTACAACTTCTGTTACAGCTTTATCAAAAGACATAACTTTCCACTTATTTTCACCCCTTTTGCCAGCTCTTTTTAAGACTTTCACAACGCGATAAGGATCATATATAGTTTGAATTCCCGCTTGTCCTTTTGGACAAAGACCAGCATCAATCTTAGCACCAACTTGTATATCAGTTGAAGTTGGAATTGGGCTATTTAAGTTTTGGATTGAGTATGGATTACCATCTATTTTAACAGCGACTCCATCTTCTATCTTCACTTTGATTGGGCATGCAGTGTGACATTGTAAACATACAGAATATATAACATTTTGAGCATCATTTAAAGGATAATCAATCTTTTCTCTGCCACTTCCATTGCTGCTTATTTTTTCAATTGCACCTAAACCTGCAGCTGATCCACCAAGCAAAGCCGAAGTTTTAAGAAAACTTCTTCTATTCATTGGTTTATTTTTAATTATTTCATTTTTCATGACTCATCTCCTGCTGTTTGATATATTGGTAATATTTTTTTACCTATCATAAATACTGCCATTACAACAGCTACTATAAAAAATAATACCTGCCACTCCATAATAGATGGTAAATATGAGAAAGTTAATTTACTATGTACCCAAGCTTGAGCTATACCAGCTATTTCAGGATCTAACATACCTGGGATTACAATATTTAATCTTACCGCTAAAAAACTTCCCGCTATCAACAAACCAGCTAACGCAATTGCACCTGGTGATTTTGATTTTGCTGTCAATAAAAAGAGTGGCACTAAAACTCCAATTAAAAGATGTACTATCCAAAATACATACCAGTATTGACCAAATAAAATTTGTTGCCAAAGATGTCCTTCTCCTTGATTTGCATAAAAAGTACCTACATAAACTTCAGATAATTCTAAAATTTCATCAAAAATAAGAAGTGCTAAAGTAACTTTTCCCAAGTAAATCATCATTTTAAGGAACTCATCTTTAGATTGACTAGGTCTCCAAATATATGCGACAGTTGCAAACAATGCACCGCCACTTAAAAATGCACCCGCTAAAAAAACAACTGGTAACATTGGTCCATGCCAGTATGGCTTGGCTATCACATTAGCAAAAACTCCACCAACACCTCCGTGGAATGCAAATGCTAAAGGAATACTCCAAATACCCAGAACTATCAAGATTTTTTTGATATTCTTTTGTTGCAATCCTACTGTTTGTTCTTTTCTAATTGCAAAATATAATTCCACACAAAGAGTTATAAAATATGCTGTATATAAAACTGCCATCCAACCCATCATGGAGCTAAGATTTGGATCAAATATCAAACTAAAAGCTCTTAAAGGGTGTCCTAAATCCAATCCAACTGCAATCATAGCTCCAACCAAAGTTGCGATTGCCACTAAAAATGCCATCTTTCCAACTTTTTCAACTGCTTTTATATTGAAAACATAAGTCATAACAGAAATCATCAAAGCTCCAGCTGACAAACCAATTAACCAAATATATGCTGAAATCCAAAGTCCCCAAGGAATATATGAACCATAGGATGTATTGATATGACCATTTGCAAATCTATCTATAATGCCAGGAAATCCCCAGACACCAAAACCAATTATTAAAATCCAAACAAGGATATTTCCCATTTTTTCTCTTGTCATTTCATCCCCCTACTTAATATAATACACACTAGGGTGTGTACCTACTTCTTCTTTGAGTCTAAAGGCATTTGGCAAAGCAATTAACTCTGCAACCAAACTTTCAGAATCACTTCCATCTCCAAAATATGTAGCTCTTCCTATACATGTAACAACACATTCAGGAAGCATTCCTTTTTCTATTCTAGGAATACAGAAATGACATTTTCTAGCATTACCTATAGGAGATGCATCATCTTGTCTTTTCCACTCTTTTGCATATTCGTAAGAAGGATCAGTCTCATATTTACCAGCTTTTTCTTTACCTAAAAAAACTTTAGGAGCATCAGCCGTACCGTCTATATACTCTAAACCAAAATCAAATGTTCTAGCATCATAAGGACAAGCATTTAGACAATATCTACAACCTATACACTGATCATAATCAACTATGACTATACCATCTGGTCTTTTCCATGTGGCTTCAGCTGGACAAACTGGCACGCAAGGAGGTTCATCACATTGCATACAAGGACGCGGAAGTGTAACATGTCCGACATTTGGATAAGTTCCAATTTCTTGTTGAATTACTGGTCTATATACCACTCCTGGTGGCAACTTATTTTCCGCAACACAAGAGACGGAACATGCATCACAACCGACACATTTTCTTAGATCTATTACCATATTCCAATGTCTTTGCTCAATTGGTTTTTTAAGTGCTCTTTGCAAATCTCTCATCATTCTGAGGGTTGCATCTTCACCTGGATGTTCTGGGGGTAAAGTAAAAGGTTTAAAAGGGGTAGAAAAATTTAAATTACTACCGTGTTTGTTTGCTTTTGCTTGAACTGGAGCAAGTGCACTTACGACACCTCCTACAATCAATCCACCAAAGACGCCCTTAGTAAACTTGTCTAAAAAATCTCTTCTAGACTCATCGGTTTCCAAAGTTAAATTTTCATCAACTCTTGAAAGCTCTTCTTTGCTCATGGCAACTCCTTTAAGGCTAATTTTCAAAATATATGTATATAATTCACACATAAATTCTATACCTCTATAGGTGCAAATACTATTCCAGTTTTTCTTAAGCCCCTATATTTGGGAGTTTATACACTTTTTTAAGGAAACTAATATGAAAAACGATAAAAACATTTCCATCGGTGGTAAAATTTTTACCAGTCTATTTCTTATATTTGTGTTATTTTCTGGATTATACGCACAAAGTATCACATTTTCTTTCACGGGCACTACGCTAAAAGAGGATCTAAAAACATATCTTCGTTGGCAAAAATATTTAGAAGATAATTCTAAATTCAAAATAAATATAAAATTTGCAAGAACTTATGCAGAAGTTATCTCTGATATAAAAGATTCAAAATCAGATATCGCTTATGTATGCAGTTCAACCTATACACTGCTAAAAGATAAAAAAAATGCAAATTTACTTGCCATACCAATTATAAACGGGGATGATAAGTATTACTCTGATGTAATAGCGTTGAAAGGTACAAAATATAAAAGTATATTGGATTTTAAAAATAAAATTTTTGCTTTTACTGACCCTGACTCTACTTCAGGTTCAATTGCACCAACTTATAAAATAATAAAAAATGGCTATTCTATAACAAATTATTTCCATAATCTAATATATACATATGACCACGGCGAGTCTATACAGGCTGTATTGGATGGTTTTGTTGATGGTGCTAGTGTTGATAGCTTAGTCTTGACTCAATACACTAGAAAACATCCTCAAGATGTGAAAAATTTGAGAGTTGTGGAAAGATTAGGACCATTTACAATTTCACCAATTGTAGCTAGGACAAACCTAAATCAAAAAGAATTTAATAAATTACAACAACTTTTTTTAAATATGAACAAAACAAAAATAGGTAAAGAGATTTTAAATCACTTAAATATTGATAGATTTGAAAAGCCATCAAACCAAACTTATAGTAAAGTATATAAGATGCTAGATCTTCTTAAAGAGAGAAAATGAGAAAACTAATCCTCAAGCTTCACTCATTGTCCATATATACAAAATTAGCTGTTTTAATATTTATGATTATCACTATTTTTGCAAGTGTGATTGTACTGCTTGCTATAAATACATCAAAAAATCAAACAAATGAAATCATCAGTGAAATGATTGAGAGCAATATACAGTCAAACAAAGATTTTTTAACAAGTGCAATTTTAGCAAATGACAATTGGGCACTTTTTAAATTTGTAAAATCTTTTTCAAAAAATAAAACTATAAATAGTGCTGGAATTATTAATACAAACTTTATAGTATTAGCACACACAAATACAAAACTGCATAGAATTGGCACCATACTTGAAAAAAAAGACAGGCATAATATGATTCCTTTTAAAAAAGATGGTGTATTGCTTGGATATTTAGTACTCAATATTGAAAAAAAATCTATAAAAAATATGCTTGAAAGAAATTTTACTACAAATTTCTTAATTATGGTTTTCGCAGCACTTGTATCTTTTCTTTTTGCCATATATTTTATGAAAAATTTACTTGACAGATTAGACATACTTAGAGAAAATGCGAAAGCCATATCACTAAAGGAATGGGATAAAATAAAAGAGATAAAAAGTGTTGAAAACGATGAAATCACTGATCTTGTCCGCACAACAACATATCTCATGAAGGAGATAAAAAATTCTGTTGAAAAAGAGGAGCAATTAAAGAATTTTTATCAACAAATTTTAGCAAGTGTTGATATTTTTATCATTATTTGTGATGAAAATCTAAATATTATGTACCAAAATAATCATCCCATGAGTAAGATGCTTATAGCTCAGGGTAAATTTAAAAACGAATACATAGAAAGTTTAATTCAATGCTACCAAAATAATTCCTGTACATTTTGTAAACAAAAAATTACAAATGATTTAGGGGAGGATTTATCTTTATACTACCAAATACGACTAGTAAACGAATATCTTGTCATCTCTTTTTCTGACATCACACAGCTCTCAAAACTAGAAGAAAATGAAAAAGTATTGCACTCTTTAAAAACACTAGGAGAGATTAGCTCACTTTTTGCACACGAAATAAAAAATTTACTCCAACCTTTAAAACTTTTAATCCAAGATGGAGAAGAGATAGATAAAGAAGATTTGCAAATCATAAACAACACTATAAATAGAATGGATTCACAAGTTATAGATTTTTTATCTCTTGGAAAGCCGATAGACAAAAGAAATACAACAACTCTTGACATAAAGACTTCTTTATGTGATTTATTGGAAATCATACAGCCAAAACTTGATGTTAAAAATATAACTATAAACCTTGACATACAAGATAATTTGAAAATTAAAATAGACAAAAATTCATTTGAAATGATTTTTTTAAATCTAATAAACAACTCTATAGACGCTATTAAAGAAAATGGAGAGATAAATGTATATTGGCGCAAAAACAGTGAAAATACAAGTTTATTGAAATTCCAAGACAGCGGTAGTGGAATACCAAAACATCTAAGAAAAAAGGTATTTAAACCTTTCTTTACTACAAAAAATAATGGCTCAGGACTCGGACTTTTTACAATATACAAAATAGTATATCTCTCAGGTGGACAGATGAGTCTAGCAGACACAGAGAAAACTACTTTCATAATAAACTTACCAATAGAAAAAGAGGAGAAATGAATATGAAAATTGCCATTATCGATGACCAAGAAGAGATAAGATACTCAGTTTCAAAAATTTTAAAAAGAGCAAAATACGATACAGTTTTATTTAACGGACTAGAGAGTGATATAGCAAAACAGATAAAAAATGAACAAATCAACTTGCTAGTTGTTGATGTGATGCTAAGTGATGACTTTTCTGGTATAGACCTTGTAAAGTTTTTACGGCAAAAAGATATCGGTTTACCTGTTATTTTAATGACAGCATACACGACTCCCACAAACATGATAGAAGCTTCCAAAATCGGTATCAAAGACATACTACAAAAACCTTTTACAGCCGATGAGTTAAAAGAGACAATTAAAAAATATGATAAAAAAAGAGATTCTTATATAAAAGTAATGGATCAGATAAACGAAGAGTTTGTCGGCTCATTCGAAACCATGAAAGACATATACAGCCAAATTGGAGTTGCTGCAAATAATGATTTATCAGTGATGATTTTGGGTGATACTGGCACAGGAAAGGAATTAATAGCAAAGCTCATTCACAAAAACTCAAAAAATTCTAAATCTAAAATTTTGAGTATTAATTGTGCTTCCATTCCTAATGAGTTATTTGAATCTCAACTGTTTGGACACGAAAAAGGCTCTTTTACGGATGCAAACAAACAACACCTAGGTTTTGCTGAAGTCGTAGGAAATGGCACACTATTTTTAGATGAAATAGGAGAGCTTGACATCTCTCTTCAAAGCAAACTTCTTAGGTTTTTAGAAAATAAAACATTTAAAAGAGTGGGTGGCAATAGTGATATAGCTTTTAAAGGAAGAATTATTAGTGCAACAAATATAAATATACAAGAAAATATAATGAAAGAGAGTTTTAGGCAAGATTTGTATTTTAGGCTTGCGATGATAAGTATAAAAGTTCCAACACTAAAACAGAGAAAACAAGATATACCACTTTTGACAGACTTTTTTATCAAACAAGCAAATAAAAACCTTAATTTAAGCATCAAAGGAATCTCTAGTGACGCCTTGGAAGTTTTGAAAAATAGGACTTATTATGGCAATATAAGAGAACTTAAAAATGTAATTTATAATTCAATGCTTAATGCACATGAGGATATAATTCACAAAGATAATATAAAGTTTGAAAGCCTAGAACAAAATGATTTTTCTATGGCTGATATAATTTCTCATAAACTAGACCAAAAAGGTATAGAAAATGCAAAGGAAGTATTAGAGGAAATTCAAAGTGATTTTTATGCAACGATGATAAAAAAAAATAATAACATAACTCATCTTGCAAATTACCTCGACATTTCGAGAAGCACTCTTAGAAAAATATTGAAAAAATATGATTTAGATATATAGATAGGAATATTTCCTATTGACATATTATTTTTATTTGGTTATAATTTCACTAACAAAAAAAACAAAAAAGGATTTTAAATGAGACAGTACGAAACATATAGATGCAATAAATGCGGAAATATAGTAGAAGTTCAAAGTGTTGGTGGTGGAGCACTTGTTTGTTGTGGCGAAGATATGGAGATGATTACTGAAAATCTAACAGCGGTCAATCTCATGAAAGCATTTGCAGGTGAAAGTCAAGCTAGAAATAAATACGAATACTTTGCAAAAGTAGCTCAAAAAGAGGGTCTAAGAGACATAGCAGCACATTTTCAAAGAGCTGCCAATAATGAAAAACAACATGCAAAACTAGAACTAAAACAATACAACAAAATGATAAATAACCTAGAAAATGGTTTTGGCGATACAGCAGCAAATCTTCAAATGGCAGTTGATGGCGAAAGTTATGAAAATACAACTATGTATCCTGATTTTGCTGCGATTGCGAAAGATGAAGGCTATAAAGATGTAGCGGCAATGTTCAAAAATATAGGAAATGTTGAGGTGGAACACGAAAAGATGTACAAAATGCTTCTTGCAAGATTAGAAAATGGCGAAGAATTTGTCAGTGAAGACGGAGAAGAAGCTTGGATTTGTGAAGTTTGCGGACACATTCACTATGGCAAAAAACCACCAAAAGTTTGTCCAGTATGTAAACATCCTCAAGAGTATCAATCAAGATTAATAGAACCAAAATAAATGTTAAGGGGGATTATGCCCCCTCCAATCGCCAGATATTAATACTTAGATTTTACAAATTCTGGATATGCTTCGATACCGCACTCTTGTATATCTAATCCTTCATACTCATGTTCTTCATCACTTCGTAAACCCATAATTTTTTTGATTACTAGGAAAATTGCAAATGAGGACAAAAATGTAAAAAGTCCGATAACTGCTATACCTTTCAATTGAGCAAGAAGTGAAAAATTGGCAAATAAAGCAACTGCGATAGTACCCCAAATTCCATTTACTAAATGAACTGAAAGTGCACCTACTGGATCGTCAATTTTTAATTTGTCGAAGATTGGAACAGCAAAAATAACCAAAGCAGCACCGATGCCACCAATCACTATAGGCTGCCAAAGTCCGACCACATCAGCTCCCGCAGTAATGGCTACAAGTCCACCTAATGCACCATTTAATATCATAGTCAAATCCAGTTTTTTATATTGTAAGTACACTATCAAAGTTGCTGTTATTGCACCTGCTAATCCTGCTGTATTTGTATTTACAATGATTTTAGCAACTAAGTCTGCTGCATTTACCGAAGATATTGTAAATGCACTTCCACCATTGAAACCAAACCAACCTATCCAAAGAAGCATAGCACCTAGTGTTACTAAAGGAATGTTTGAAGCTGGAATTGGTCTAATTTTGCCATTTTCTGTATATTTTCCTTTTCTTGGGCCTAAAACCAAGATCGCCGCCAATAGTGCCCAACCACCAACACTATGGATAACGGTAGAGCCTGCTAAGTCATGCATATCTTTTAAAAATCCTCCACCCCAAGTCCAGCTTCCAACCAATGGATAGATAAAACCGCTCATGATAATAGCAAATGTCATAAAAGGTAAAATTCTTATTCGCTCACTTACACCACCACTCATGATAGATACAGTTTTGCTAACAAATGCCATTTGAAAGAAGAAAATCGCATACTTACTATATCCCTCTACTTGTACTCCATCAAGAAAAAATCCACTTCCACCGAACATAAGGTTATA
>JAADIZ010000025.1 GCA_013151055.1 Campylobacterota bacterium | reverse complement strand
GAAGAAAGTTTGGCTTTGATATGGTTGCAAAAAAACAACCTAGTAGCAGGAGTTTAAGATATTGGGTGATAGTTATTAGTTTAATTATTTCATATTTCTTGGGCATTAGTGCATTTGAATTCATCTCTCCAATCTCTATGGTGCATAGAGGTTTGATTTTTGGGATGGGTTTTGGCTGGGCTACTATGATTATACTGTATCTGTTTGACCTATTTGTACTTAAAAACGGTTGGTGCGGACATATTTGTCCCCTCGGTGGTTTTTATTCGATAATAGGCAAATTTAGATTATTAAAAGTCAAACATGACTCTGTTGCATGCACAGGATGTATGGATTGCAAAGTTATTTGCCCTGAAGTTCAGGTTTTGCATATGATAGACAAAATTTCTTTACCAGTTACTTCTGGTGAATGCACCAACTGTGGTAGATGTATAGATGTTTGTGAAGATGATGCCCTTGGGTTCTTTTTGAAAGTTAAAAATAATAAAAAAGAAGGAGAAATAAACAATGAAAACAATGAGTAAAGTTGCTCTTAGTGTCGCAGTAGTTGGATTTTTAGTGACTGGTTGTGCTATGTTAAATAGTGGATCAGTTAGCGATGAATCTTTGAGTTTAAGAAGAACAGCAGTACAAAGCGAAAAAACAGTTAAACTTGCAAAAGTTGAATATACAAAAGCATTACCAGGAGAAGCAAAAGTGATTGAGAGATCATTTGATAATGCTCCGCCTTTGATTCCACACAGTGTTGTAGGTCTTGTTCCCATTACTATTAAAAACAACTCTTGTTTGGGATGTCATTCGCCTGCGGTTGCTTCTAGTGTTGGTGCAACTTCCATTCCAAAATCACATTTTGTTAACTTTAGACCTATAGAAGTTATTGCGAGAAATGGAAAACTAATCAAAAAGGGTAAGATTGTAGCAAGACCAAACGGTGGCAGCAATGATGTGTATGCAACATACACAAAAAATAAGCTTTATGCAGGAAGATACAATTGCACACAGTGCCATGTATCTCAGTCTGATTCTAAACTACTCGTAAAAAATACTTTTACGCCAGGTTATAGATCTAAATCTGACATGCAAAAATCATCTTTAATAAATAATTTTGATGAGGGAATAAATACTATAAAATGATGCAGAAAAGAGAGTTTTTTAGCTCTCTTGCATCATCCTTTAAAGGAAATAGGCAAGAGAGTTTTAATGCAAGGCCACCATATTTTAATGATAAAAATAGTTTTTTGGAAAATTGTAAAAATTGTGATGGAAAATGTGCCTTTAACTGTGAAGAAAACATAATTGTCATTAAAGAAGATAGAACACCTATTTTAGATTTTTCAAAAGGTGGATGTACTTACTGTGATAAATGTGCACAAGCCTGTGAATTTGGTATTTTGGATATAGAATATAAAAAAAATATTTATGCAAAATTGACAATAAATATACTGCAATGCCTAAGCTGGCAAAAAACTATATGCTTTAGTTGTAAAGAGGCATGTTTAGATGATGCGATAGTATATTTAGGACTTTTTAGACCTGAGATTGACATGGAAAAATGCACAAGTTGCGGATTTTGTGTAAATGTTTGTCCTGCAAATGCGATAGAGGTGAAAAAATGGCAGTAAATTTTATAGCTACTATAAAAGAAAATGGACTTGGTGGATGGTGTATTGAACTTAAAGATACATTAGATGATAGGGTTGCTGTGTGTGAAAATATATCTGTATTTGAAGATGCAATTGAACAAATGGGTGATGATTATGGTGGAGATATAGAAGTTCAATGGGAAAAAGATGACAATGTAACACCAGTGCATTTTGAGGAAGTTAAACTCGAAATTTCAAAATATCAACAAAAATTTGACAAAGATGCACTTAAGTGAAAAAAATTCTCTTTATACTCTTTTTTTTGAGTTTGCACCTGTTTTCAAAAAATATAGAACCAGAGTTTTCAATGAAAGCTGATGGAGATATACTTGATATTTTGGTGCAAAATGGTAAAATTTATGCTACTACCGATAGTAGCGTTGTAGATATATTTGATATAAAAACTAAAAGAATACAAAAGGTGATAAAATTTACAAAAATTAAAGATTTTTTAGGTGATGTAAATGATGCAATGATTTTTTCTGTAGATAAAATTGGAAATAATCTATTATTTGTTTCACAAGGCAAAGAGGGTTTTAGTAGAGTCTATTTGTACAAAAATAACAAAAAATATCTGTTATTTGACACAAAGGACAAGCTACCTGTTGTCAAAGCAAAGTTTATATCTAAAGACAAAATTATTATGGCCCTTTTAGGTTCAAGAATTCTTTTGTATGATTTAAAAAACAAGAAATTTATATATCTCAAGCAAATTTCCGAGTCAAAATTTTCTGATTTTAAGTTAAATAGCGATAAAAGTATAATAATCCTAGCAGATGAGAGCGGAGAAGCTATAAAAATAAACGCAAAAAATGGTAAAATCATAAAGATTTTTAAAGGTCAAAATCTGGATAATGTATATCAAATTGATTATAAAAATCATATAATAGCTGTTGCAAGCAAAGACAGAAGATGTGGAATATACAAAGATGATGGCACTTTGTCTTACTATAAAAAAGGAAACTTTTTGGTGTATAGTGTAGGACTTAGCATGGATGGAAAATTATGTGGATATGCAAATAATTTTAAGAATGATGTAGTGATTTTTAGAGTAAATGGTGGAGAAAATATATATAAATTAGTGGGTGATAAAAGTCCTGTCTCAAATATCATTTTTTTAAATAAAGACAGAATACTAACAACAAGTAAAAATAAAATAAAAATATGGAGTTTAAAATGAATATATCAAGTATAGTAGTGAAAACATTACCAGAAAATGTAGATGAAGTTGTTAAAGTGCTAAAAGAGTGTGAAGCTTGTGATTATCATTTTCATGATGTTGGTGGAAAGATTATTATCACTATAGAAGGAGCTGATGTTTCAGAGGAACTTAGCAAGCTAAGAGTTATCGAAAATATACCTCATATTATAGCAGCTGACATGCAGATGAGTTATAGCGAAGATGAGCTTGACCGTCATATGAAAGTTTTAGAAAATGCAGATGCAGTTCCTAAAGTACTTGACCAAGATACAAGCAAAATTGATCCAAGCATGGTGGTTTATAATGGTGATTTGAAGAAAAAAGATATATATGAATTTGCAGAGCAGACAAAAGTTTAAATAAAATCTGATATAATTTCTTTTATGGAAGTAAATCAAATTATCAAAGAAAAAAATCTAAAACTAACTCCTGCTAGAATTGAAGTTTTAGAGATGTTGATGAGTAAAAATAGACCAATTTCCTATGAAGATATAAAAGATGAACTTAGCATGGATAAGGCAACATTTTATAGGAATATTGCAAAATTTGAAAAAAGTTCTATCATACGAAGTTTTGAATCAAATGATAAAAAAAGATATTTTTCTCTAGAGCAAAACTTCCACCCCCATTTTATCTGTACAAAGTGTGATACAATCTCTTGTCTAAGTGAAAAAAATCTGATTGATATGGACGGCTATAAAATAGAAAGTATCATCATAAAGGGCATTTGCCCCTTATGTTTAACTTGACCTTATGCGCTATAATGAGCAAAGCCCATTATAGCGGCAGGGACTTTTGGTCCCTACAACCCCCTAAAGCTACAAAAAGTAGGACTTTTCGAGAAAAAAGTGCGTAAGGTCAGATGTTTAAATTCCTAGCATCTCTTTTTTTAAACTCTCTTGAGCAGGTTTATCGCAAAGCCAAATGCCAAATAGTGCTTTTTTGAATTCCAATCCCTTTATAGTTGTAGATAATTTACTATTTTTATAGATTTGAACACCTGTGTTTGGTCTGTATATAAAATCATAAATATCACCATTTTTTATCTCATCTTTAAAGACATCAACAAACTTGTCTATCTCTTTTTGGATTGGCTTTAAGTTACCTTTTGTAGAATTTTCAAAGCCTTCTATCGTAGCATCCATCATCTTTTTGCTTGATATCAGTGATGAAGTAATGTGCAGTGTTATAGCCATAGGCTCATCCGTTTCTATCACCTCTAAGGCATTTGAGTTTTTCTTTTTTAAATACAATCCTCCAACATATAAGTCGAAAAAAAATTTACTTCTTATGCCAGCACCATTTAAGACTAAACCGTTTGATAGGGTACCTGGTATATTGACATCAGAAATCTTAGCTCCAAATGAGAAGCTTGACATAAATAGTATAATCGTTAAGATTTTAAATAAATTTTTCATCTCAAAGCCCCAAACTTGGAGCAATAGATCGCATAGCTTGAATAACATCATATATCAATTCATCAAGTGTGATGTCAAGCATGGCAGCTCCTTTTTTGATGACTTCTCTATCGACACCACTTGCAAAGGACTTTTGTTTAAATTTTTTCTTGACTGATTTTACCTCTAAATCCATAACAGACTTTGATGGACGAACAAGTGCACAAGCAGTGATAAGTCCCGCTAATTCATCAACTGCATAAAGAGTTTTTTCCATCTTTGAAATAGGCTCTATATCGGTGCAAATTCCATAAGCATGGCTCATAATAGCTCTTATAATTTCATCACTATATCCAAGCGGAGTCATTATCTCTTTGGTTTTATGACAATGCTCATCTGGAAATTTTTCATAATCTAAATCATGTAAAAGTCCAATGATTCCCCATTTTTCTTCATCTTCATTAGCTTTTTTTGCAAAGTGTCTCATGGCTCCCTCTACGGATAATCCATGAGTTACAAGTGCATCCCCATTATACTCTTTGAGCAATTTAAAGGCATTTTCTCTTTTAGGCACTGTTTCTCCTTAATTTTTGGCTTATTTTAGCCAATTTTGTATATAAT
Organism: Campylobacterota bacterium; assembly: GCA_013151055.1. GTDB lineage: Bacteria > Campylobacterota > Campylobacteria > Campylobacterales > Sulfurospirillaceae > JAADIZ01. Next base: position 4,458 of record JAADIZ010000025.1, on the reverse strand, counting down.
TGCAAAAAAATAGTTGGAGATATAGATGAACAAAAGTTTTGCTACGGATTTAGTATCGATTTTACTCATTTTGATTTCATGGGCTTTGCCTGAGCCTTATAAAAATATGGTCTTGTATACTGGTCTTTTTGCATTTTCAGGTGCGATTACAAATCAAATTGCAATTCATATGCTGTTTGAGAAAGTACCATTTTTTTACGGTTCTGGAGTGATTGAGTTGAGATTTGAATCGTTTAAAAATTCTATTAAAAACCTCATGATGAATCAGTTTTTTACAAAAGAGCAGATAGATAATTTTTTCAAAAAAGAGGAAAAAAGAGTCGATTTAACTCCTGTTATACAGCAGAGTGACTTTTCTCCTGCTTTTGATGCTTTGGTTAAGACTGTCATGGAGTCATCTTTTGGCGGAATGCTTGGGATGTTTGGTGGAGAGAGTGCCTTAGCAACTCTAAAAGAGCCATTTTGTGAAAAATTAAAAACTGCAGTTTTGGAGATTTCGCAAAGCCAAGATTTTACCTCTAAACTTGATAATTATATAAAACAAACAGGCGTAAGTGATGGAATGTTAAACTCTATAGAAAATATGATTGATATCAGACTAGATGAATTAACTCCCCAATTAGTAAAAGAGATAGTGCAAGATTTTATCAAAGAACATTTGGGCTGGCTTGTAATCTGGGGTGGATTTTTCGGTGCTCTTATCGGACTTGCTTCGTCTTTGGTTCTAAGATATGGAGTGTAAATATTTTGGGGAGTGTGGAAGTTGTAAGCTTTATGATTTAAGCTACACTCAACAAATCGAGCAAAAAAAAGAGTATATAAAAGAGCTGTTTTCTGATTTTTTGATAGATGATTTTGAATTTTTCGCCTCAAATGAAGAGCATTATAGAAATAGAGCAGAATTTAGAATTTGGCATGATGGTGATGAGATAAGCTATGGTATGCACAAACTTAAAGGCAAAGGAGTGCTTAAAATTGATGAGTGTCCAAAAGTAGATGAGCAGATTTATGCTTTGATGCCTAAACTCAAAAAATTTCTGCAAAACAGTGATGAATTAAGAGAAAAGCTGTATGGAATTGAATTTTTATCTTCTAAAAATGGTATGCTGGTAACTTTGATATACCATAAACAAATAGGGCAAGATTGGAAAAAAGAGGCTAGAAAGATAGAAGAAAAATTTGGTATATTTGTGATAGGAAGAGCAAAAAAGATAAAAGAGGTTTTAAGCCAAGATTTTGTCCTAGAGAGTTTGCAAGTAGAAGATAAAAATTACACATACAAGATAATAGAAGGTGGATTTTCTCAGCCAAATAGAGTGACAAATGAAAAGATGATCTCTTGGGTGAGCTCACATGTAAAAAATACAAAGGATTTACTAGAGCTTTACTGTGGACACGGGAATTTTACAATTCCTTTGAGTGGAAAATTTAAGAAAGTTTTGGCTACTGAAATTTCAAAAACATCTATAAAATCAGCTCATTTTAATTGTGAATTAAACAATATCAAAAATATAAAATTTTTAAGAATGAGTGTCGAAGAGCTAACAAGCGCGATGAATAAAGAGCGAGAGTTTAATCGCCTAAAAGAGATAGATTTAGATAGCTTTAACTTTTCGCATGTCTTAATCGACCCACCAAGGGCGGGAATTGACGCTAAGAGTCTGGAATTTATAAATCAGTTTGAAAATATCATATATATATCTTGCAATCCTAAAACTCTAAAGAGAGACATAGATATATTAAATTCGGATTTCAAGATAGTGGATTTCGCTCTGTTTGATCAGTTTGTTCACACAAATCACATAGAGAGTGGTGTTATTTTAAAAAAATAGGTTGGATTTTGCTTCTCAATTAGGTATCTTTTTTTTCAAAAGAATTTTGCATAGTGATAGTTCCGTCTGGAAGTTAAAAATATATCACCTTACTTTTACTATAAACAATTTGCAACTCTATTTTAGGGAGCAATTTAGAACCAAAAAAGTCTTTGATAGGCTCACTTGCCACTCTTTGGCTTAATGTTCTAGCAAGAAAAGGTGTAAAAATAGGCTAGGGTGGGCACCCTTCCTTTTTATGACTTTGTTGGGGTTATTAAGAAAGGGAGAAGAGGAAAATTATGCTACAATACTACTAAAATAATTTTAAAAACGGGATAAATTTTGAAGAAATTAATACTTATTATAGTTTTGTTGAGCAGTAGCTATATTTTTGCAAAAGATTATAGTTTGAGTGTTGGAAAACTTCCTTTGTATTCTATAAATAAAAATAAAGGGATATTAATTGATATACTTAAGAAAATGAGCAAAGAGTATAATGGTGGAAAATTTGTTATTGAAGTTTACCCATTTGAAAGATCTATTAATAATGTTAGAGTTGGAAAAAGTGATTTTCATTTTCCAACTATAGGAAAAAATATATGGCAAAAAGAGAATGATAAGTATGAAAAAAAGTTAAATAAAGAGGGGTTGATGAGATCAACTTGTAGTCTTTTAAAAACTCATTTTGCTCTATATACAAATAAAAAACACCCCATTGATATACATAACCTAGAAAGATATCGCATTGAAACTGATGCAGGGCATACTATATTTTTTCACAAAGGCGTTCAGGGAAGTACTTGTTTAGAGTGTAGCTTAAAAAAACTTGAGGCAGGAAGAATTGATGGTTTTATATTTGCTTCAAGAGAGATAGATACAATCATAAAAAAAGACAAATTAAAAAATATCATAAGACATAAATTTAAAATATTTGGTTCAAAGTTTATACTCCCTTTTAATAAAAAAGGTAAGAAATTAGATAAAATAATATGCAACACCATAGAAAAAATGATTAAAGATGGAAGTTTGAAAAGGGTTGCAAAACCATATACAAGTTATTTTCAAAAAGTTTATGGAAGTTTATACATTCCGACATTAAGAGATATAAATCATTGATAAATAAAAGATATGTCTTCAACAAGAAAGAATTTCCACTTGCATTTAAATTGCTCTTAACTATACTAATAAGTAGCTCACTTATCACGCTTGTTGTTGTAGCTATACAGTTAAAATTCGATTATGATGCTGACATAAAACTGATAAATAGAAGGATGGAGCAGATACAAAAAAGTTATGTGCAATCAATTGCACTTAGTGTATGGAATTTCAACAAAGCACAATATAAGTCACAAATAAGTGGTATATTAACTCTCCAAGATATATCATTTGTTGAGATACTATCTAGTAAAGGGAAAAAAATATTTTCAAAAGGTGCATACCCTAAAGAGAGAATAATAATTAAAAAATATCCCCTAAAAACTATAGATTTTGGTAAAAAAGTAAATGCTGGTGTTTTGGTAGTAGTAGCAAATTTAAAAAGGGTATATGATGATATATATAAGAGAATTTTGTTTATTGTTGTTGCACAAGGTATAAAAACTTTTATAATATCTTTCGTTATATTATTTGCTTTTTATATGATGATTACAAGATACCTCTATCGTGTATCTGATTTCGCTAAAAACATGAGCCTTGATTCTGACAATAAATTAGAATTAAATAGAAGAAGAAAGAGATATCCAGATGAGTTGGATCATATAGTTTTGGCATTAAATTCCATGAAAGATAAGCTAAGAAAAAGTTATAAAAAAATCATAGAACTAAACAAAAATTTAGAAGAAAAAGTGCAAAAAAGAACTTTAAAGTTGCAAGAATTGTCGTATAAAGATTCTTTAACGGGAGCATATAATAGAAGATACTGTGATGATATATCTGATAAGATTATATCTATAACACAAAGAGAAGATAAAATTTTATCAGTAGCAATGATAGATATAGATGATTTTAAAAAAGTAAATGATACTTATGGACATGATGTTGGAGATCAGGTTTTAAAATTTCTAGTGAAAACCATTCAGAAAAATATTAGAAAAGGTGATATTTTAGCTAGATATGGAGGTGAAGAGTTTATTATCTTATTTTCAAATATTAGAAAAGATGAAGCATTTTTAGTCTTAAATAATATAAGATCTATTATTCAAGAATCGATATTAAATCAAAAAGTAAAGTTTACCATAAGTATAGGTATAGCAGATTTTAATCCAAATCAAACAACTATAAAACAGGCTATAAAGATAGCAGATGAGAGATTATATAAAGTGAAGAAAAGTGGTAAAAATAGAGTTGAAATTAATTAATCTATTGAGTTATTTGAGTGTTATAAAAGAGGCAACTAGAGTCCTTTTTTATAACACTCAGGACTGTAAACAATTCTGTGTTTAATTAGTATTTTATCTAATTGACACAGAAGGATTTACAAATGAAAATAGAGATAGATGTGGAAGAAGAGACCACTTGAGTCAATTTATCCATTTGTATATCTAGATGCAATTCACTATAAGGTAAGAGATGAAGGTTACTATGTCTCTAAAGCTTTTTATACAGTTCTTGGAGTAAATCTAGAAGGTAAAAAAGAGATACTAGG
>JAADIZ010000041.1 GCA_013151055.1 Campylobacterota bacterium | reverse complement strand
TTAATACCCATGAAAATATTCGTGGTGCTACTGAGTACCAATAATCAAAATACCAAAAAGGAAGAATTAATATGACACATTCACAACTAGAAGAGAAAATTGCCACATTAGGCTACAAAGGTCTTTTAGAGTCCTACAAGATGCAATCAGAAGATATCGCATACTCTAAGATGAGCTTTGAGGAGAGACTCTATTCTCTTCTCGATGCACAGGAGATATTTTTAAAAAATAAACGCATTATCATGAACCATAGACTCTCAAAGATTAAAGATAAACAAGCAGCACTTGATGCACTTGATTATAAAACAGATAGAAATCTTGATAGAGCACAGATTCAATCACTGACACAATTAAACTTTATCAATGCTAAACAAAATATTATCATTACTGGGAAAACAGGTACGGGCAAAAGCTATCTTGCACAAGCACTAGCCAATCATGCTATTCATAATTCCTATAGAGTTTACTATACAAGAACACCTTCACTTCTTGAAGAGATACGACTCTCAAGGATAGATGGAACTTATGTAAATTTATTGAAAAAATACTCACGGTTTCAACTGCTCATCCTTGATGACTTTGGAGTATCTCCAATGGTTGATGATGATGCCACAAATCTCTTTGAGATAATTGAGGATAGAACAAATATAAACTCTACAATTATCACTTCTCAACTTCCTGTAAGCCAGTGGTATAACTATCTCAATAATAATACTGTGGCTGATGCTATTTTAGATAGGATAGTTCACTCTTCTCATAGAGTAACTATTGAGGGTGAATCAATGAGAAAAGTGAATGCATTATCAAAGAATTTAGAATATTGAGATTCAACATCCAGCCACTTTATGATAAAATGCTGTTATAGAAAATATCCTCTTAGAAGGTGGCCGAATGTCACCGCGATGGGTGGCCAGTTAGAGCGTCATAGGCATTTTAACAACCAATTCAAATCACAACTATACAATCGCACTAAATAGAGTACAACAAGATTTCTATGCAACTAGTCCAAATGAAATTTATGTTGGAGATATTACTTACATACCAACAAGAGAAGGATGGCTATATCTAGCTACTGTTATTGATCTATACTCACGTAAAATTGTTGGTTGGTCAATGGATGCTAATATTACAACTACTTTAGTTAATGATGCACTATTTATGGCTTTAAAAACTAGAAATCCAAAAAGTGGGCTAATGTGGCATACAGATAGAGGAAGTCAGTATGCAGCTGATTCTCATCGTGAGTTGTTAAAATCATATGGAATAATCCAAAGCATGAGCCGTAGAGGCAACTGTTATGATAATGCTGTAGCTGAAAGCTTTTTTCACTCATTAAAAACAGAACTTACACATCATATTAAATTTGAAACAAGGAGCCAAGCAAATCAAGCTATATTCGAATATATAGAAGTATTTTACAATCGTCAGAGGTTGCACTCTAGTAACAATTATTTGTCACCTGTTGACTTTGAAAATCAATTGTTACAAAATGTAAAGGGTGCTTAAACAATTCTTATTCTGTGTCCTATAAAGTGTTGACAGATCATACTTGTTCTACTCCTATTGGTAAGTACATACCTGCATTTATAAGAAGTAAGGGAGAATCTTCATAAACAGGTGTTTGTAAATCTAGGGACTGTAATAAATTCTGTGTCAATACCTAATTTCTCCTAAAATTATATCATAAATCTAAAGCATTCTTTAAAATGTATATTGAAGGGGGGGGTCACCCCCATTAAGTTAAGCCTACAAGCACCTAAAACACGAACTTTCATCTGATTAGTTTCCAACATTTTTTTTCTTCCTTTTAAGATGATTTATGGAATTTGTGGCTATAGTAGATTTATGTATATCTTTATCAAGGCGTGGTTTTGATTTTCTATTTGGTCGTATAACAATTGTATTGGTTAAAAATAACTTTTCCATCTGCTCTAACATCTCATCTATGGGGTTATCTAAGTAGAGTAAATCAAATACCTTATGCTTTATTACATTAAAGGATATAGCTTTATTAACTTTTTGCACATATTTATTATTTTTAGTTTTCTCTTTTAAATCCTGATTAATATCGTAAGTCATCATTGACTCATAATTTGTTAAAAATATTGTTGCAAAGAAGTCTTGTTTTACTGCTAGGGCTGTCAAACCTGTAAAATTTTCTAATCCTAACCTATTTTTAATAAGATCAAAATATGTCTCTATTCCCCATCTTAGAGCATATAGTTTTTTAAATTCTGAAGTTCTTAATCTGTTATTGTCTACTACATTAGTAGCCAAGACTTCCACCGTACCATTATCCAAAATAACCTGTACAAAGCGTATCTTAATTTTAGTTGGTATGTTTTCACTTCTAAGTGTATCTTTTAAATATTTCGGTGCATTTATCTCAAGTACAACATCTTTTTTCTCACTATGTGCATCAAACAGAAACTTCGCTTTTGAAAAGAGATTTTTTCTAAGTCGACAAAGAATATTTGTTTTATTATAAGCTGCTGCAAATAACTCAAATGAAGGATAGCCTCTATCCATAAGAGTTAAATCATCTTCTTTGCAGTGTTGCAAATGCTCTACTGCCAAAGTCCTCTCATCATAAGCTATAAGGTCATTCTCTCCACTCTTGTTTTTATTACTTATTGAAGAATCTATGGCAATATTATTAAGCACATCAAAAAGACAAGATACTCGTGCTTGAGATACATCTTTAGCAAACTCTTTAATTTGGCATTTAACTTTCATAGGGTTAAATTCTTTTTTTACATCATCTGTATTTGGTAGTGTTACGACAGAACCATCAATAGCAAGTATTCTAAATCCATGATATGTTTCATACTCACCATCTTTGTAAAAGATATCGCGAGCCATCTGAGCGAACTCTTCAAATGCTGTATAGTTTAACTTTGCTCTGGCTTGTGTATAAGCACTATTAGAGATAGTAACATCCTCACCTAAATCTAGTTGAGTGTCATTGATACTATTTTGAATTGATTTATTACTCTTTTTAATCATCATAGTCATAATTTTATCGAATCCTAACTTTCTATCTCTTGTAAAACTGTTTTTACCAATTTTATGTTTTATTTGGAAATCTTTTTTTCTTTTTTCATGTTTAAAAACTACCGAAATTTCAGTAGTTTTTTTTAACATAGCCAACCCTTAATATAATATATATTATAGCTAAAAAGTACTTTTAAAAACCTTTCTAAAACCCTAAATACAGGGATTTAGAAGCTTTTTGTAGACATATAAATAAGAGTTCTTTTTTAATTTTTTTCTTGAGTTTTTTACCATTTTCTTCTAATGAGTTATTTTTACTCAATTCCTTAACTTAATGCCGTTGGGGGGGGGCGGTTACTTAGCTAGAGTAGTTTTTTCTTTAGGATTAACATCGACAAACTTAATGTAACTGCACCAAAGAGTATCAGCATTATGGAGTTATTTAACACCGTGGCAATGCCTCCTCCTTTTAAAAATATATCTAAAAAACCATCTAATCCCCATGACATGGGTGAGATATCTGCTAATTTTTGCATGATTGGTGGCATTATAAACTTTGGCACCATCACTCCGCCTATTGCTCCTAGTAGTATATTTGATATACCGCCTATCGTTGTTGCTTGTTCACTTGAATTTGAACTTGCTGCTATAAGACTTGCTAACCCAATGGCACAGAGGCTAAGTGCAAAAGAAAGGAAAATTAGGGCTAAAATTGAGCCATTTATCACAAGAGCTGGGGTATTAAAAAGAGGAACTATATACATACCAACCAAAACCATCAAAACCATCTGAATTTGCGCAATAAATAGATAAGGGACAATCTTTGAAAGAGCTATAGTGATGACTGAAATATTCATGGAACTCAGTCTTGCTAGAGTATTTTGTTTTTTCTCATTTATATATATCGTTGACATTGGAATTATAACAAAAAACATACTAAATACTATCCAAGTTGGCACACTTTGTTGTGTGGCATTTGGTATATTTTTACTTTTGTTGTATTTGATACTAAAAAGTTTTTTGGGTTCAAGCGTAATACTTCCTATCGCACTTGCAGCAACATCTGAAAACTCACTCATCTTTACTTTTATTATTTTTAGTTTTAAACTAATCACATCTTTTGACAATTTTGCTTTAAAAAGTTCGATTTCATCACTTTTTAGTGAACTCTTTATATTGATATTCAACTTTTTTTTATTTGCTACATCTTCTTTGCCATATCCCTTTGGTATAGTAATTGATAGTTTTGCATCTTCTGCTTTTACTATATCAAAACTTTTATCAACTCTAAGAGTTTTGATAAGTTCCTTGCTTATGCTACTCTTATCCAAATCTCTGATTGATATGTCAAATCTTACACTCTTTTGTGAAAATATATCTCTCATGGCAACTGACATAATCAAAATAAAAATTGCGGGCATAATAAAAAGCACCATCAAGGCTTGTTTGTCTCTTAAAACCAAAAGAAACTCTTTTTTTATCATGGCTTTAAACATAAGATTCCTCAGTCAATTCTAAAAAATGTTTTTCTAGTGCTGTTTGGTCTTTGGGATTGTCTTTTGAAAGTAAATTTTTTAAGCTATCTTGTTTGATAAGTTTTCCGTGTGAAATAATAGCTACCTCATCACAAATTTTTTCTACTTCATTCATGTAGTGGCTAGTGTAAACGACTGTGATACCAAAATTTTTGTAGTTTTTTATAGAAGAGAGTATCTCATTTCTGCTTTTTGGGTCTATCCCAACTGTTGGTTCATCAAAGTAGATAATTTGTGGGTTATTTAGCAATCCTATGGCGATATTTAGCCTTCTTTTTTGTCCGCCTGAAAGTGTTAGGGCTCTTTGGTCTAAAACACTTTCCAAGCCATTTACCTCTATAGCTTTATCATAATTTTCTTTTTTAGCATTTTGAATTTTACTGAAAAAATCAAGATTTTCTTTTACTGTTAATTTGTCATAAAAAGCGAGGTTTTGAGGAACTATGGAGCTTATCTCTTTTATCTTTTGGATATCTTTTTTGATATCAAATCCAGCAATTTGTATCTCTCCTGCATCTATTTTACAAAGTCCATTAAGTATAGATAAAATCGTACTTTTTCCAGCTCCATTAACTCCTAAAAGCCCAAAAATTGTGCCTTTTTTTACTTCAAATGAGAGATCATTTAATGCTTTGAAGTTGCCATATTTTTTGGTTACATGCGAGATTTTTATCATGTAAATTCCAAAAGCTTCCTATATACTATAGCTTCATTTTTGCCGATATCTAGTAACATATCAGATATCTCTTTATACTCTATCTCATTTTTAGATTTGATGGCTTTTGCAATTACTAAAGCAAAATCTCTCCATTTATCTCCAACTTCTAACATCAATTTAGAGGCATCTTTAAGAGTTTTATCATCTCCAAAAAGTTCACTCGCCTCTTGCAAAAATGCAGCATACATAAATCTAAATCCAGCCCCGCCTGTACCTATTTCTTCTTGCATTCGCACAATATTTCCCAAAAAAAGTTTTGCATATTTTTTTGGTTTTGTTTTTAATTTTAGTATCGATTTTGCCAGATATCTTATGCCTCTAAGTCCTGCGATTGGAACTGGAGTTTTGAGCATGTATTTGGATATTTTTTTGATATTTTTTTTGATAATTGGTTTTAAATCTATCTGTGTAGGAACTTCCAAAGGATAATACAGCAATCCTTTTGGAGCCATCATGCCCTTGGCAAATCTGGCTTTTAAAAGCGACTTAGCGGAGCATTTAACACTCTTGTCAAATACTGGGTCGCTGATAAGATAATCATCTCCCTCTTTGCCATATACGAGTAAATTGTGTGCATTGAAATGAAATCTAATTTCAGGTGGAAAATACTCTAACCAATACACAGAACTTTGAGCACCTACAACTTTTCCCTCTTCTAAAAGTTCATTTAGCCTATCTTCGCCTTTTTTTTGCGAAGAGAATGTCTCTAATTTCATTTTGATTTTTAGGTTTTTTTGGATATTTTTTATAATTGACTTTGGAATACTTCTATATGAAACAAGCGGCATTCCACCAATTTTAACAAAAGGAATATAAGCAAAATTAAGAGCGTTTGAGAGTCCAAATATCATGGGTTCACTTATATTTAGCCCGTGATGCCTAAGCATGGAAGACATAACACCGCTTTCGCAATGTGCATGGTGTGTGTGTTTAAATTCCTTCATAACTTACCTTTGGTAGCTCTGTTATTTCTTGCATAGTTTTACCCATAACTTCACAGTAAATTTGCAATCTTTTCTCACTTATCTTACTAAAAACTTCAGGTTTAAAATCCCTTTTAATACTCCATTGAAAAAAGCCTGTAGATTGAGCTAAAACTGCCAAATCCATTCTAAGTGCATACATATGATAATAAAGTGGAGATTTTTTTCCAGATACCGCTTCTTCATAAGCTTCTTTTTCACTCTGTTTTAAATCATCTATGACTTGTTGAGTCACTACTTCTTCAACATCCCAACCAGTTGAGCCTATACTTTTTATTTTGCCATTTGAATTTTTAGCATAGATGGCTTTTTTCATTTCTCCATAAGTTGAACTATCATCTTGTGGAACATTTTTGATCTCCATTTATACTGCCTCAAGCAACATAAAAGCTGTTGAAAACCTGCCGCTTTCTGGTATATAGCATAAAAGTTTTTCACCTTTTTTTATCTTGCCAGAGTTAAATAACTCTTCAAGAATTATATATATTGAAGCTGAACCTGTATTACCTTTTGTTGCTAAATTTGTGAACCATTTTTGCATAGGTATATCACAATTTACCTCCTTCATGCCTTCATAAAGCTTATCTTTAAAATAATCAGATGAGTAGTGAGGCAAAAACCAATCTATCTCTTGGGGCTCAAACATCTTCTTAAGAAGCATCTCTTTAAGAGGTTTTATAACCGTATATTTTACTATATTTTCATTCAAAAGTTTTACATCTTGTTTTACAGCAAATATGGATTTTTTGAGCCATTCAGCAGGCAAATATTCTCTATATCCCATAAGTGTTCCGTCTTTTAGTTTTTCACAACCACTGTACATGCAAGCTTCTTGCTCATTTGCATATGATTTTGAAAAAATCCTATCTATTCTTAAAGATAGTCTATCTTTATTAGGCTCTTTACTCACTCCAATAGCTCCCGCACCATCACTTAACATCCATCTTAGAAAATCTTTTTCAAAAGTTAACTCTTTATTTTTTTTAACCATTTCAACTCTGCTTTGCACTTCGGGCTCAAAGTTTCTGCCACGCATGGATGCTGAAATATTTTCACTCCCTGTCGTAATGGCTCTGTCTATAATTCCAGCTTTTATAGAAGCATAGGCATATTTAAGAGCACTTAAACCACTTAAACAAATACCTGCGATACTTACAGCTTCCATAGATTTTAGATTACTCTCTCCTAGTACCATCAAGGCATGACTTGGCAAAAGTTGGTCTGGAACAGTTGTACCGCATACCAAAAGCTCTGCCTTTGCATTATCAAACCCATCTCTTTCCAAAGTCTCGATAGCTTCGGCCGCCATTTTTGCATTTGAATGCGTTGTTTTTCCTGTTTTTGGATCTATCGCATAGTATCTTGTTTTTATCTTATTTGACCTAAGAACTACTCTTTTAACTAAGGACGGTTTGCCATCAACCACACCCAATATATTTTCCATATGGTCATTATCAACAGCTTTATTTGGAAAAAATGCCGCTATGTTGTTTATATAAACTTCACTCATCTGCCACTTGGTTCCTCATATTTTTTTTCTAACTCTTTTAATCTATCTTTTTGAAAATAGTTTAAAATTTTTCGCACTAAGATATTGATAGGCACTAGTGTAAAAACCATCAATGCTAAAAAAATTGTATAGACTGTTATAGCAATTTTTCTACTAAATGATTTTTTCTTCCCGCAAAAATTGATAATTTTTCCCCAAATATAAAAACTCCTAGTAGCTATAATCTCGGAAGCTATCAATTTACCATTTACACTTACAGCACCTAAATTTTTCAACAAAGGCTCATCTCTTTTTTCTTTATCACTTTTTAATGCCTCGTTTAATCTATGTCCAAATCTTGAAGCATCATCTATGTCGCTTTGCAAAATACCAGCTGGAGGAAAAATCCAAAAAGCATCTTTTTTACCACTTAAAAGCCATCTTGGAGTTGTAGCAAACGAATATATTCCCTTGCCTTGATCCGTAAGTGCAACATTGTCTATAAGTTTGGCTCCAACATCACTAAGCAATTTCTTCACCTTTTCTTGAGCCATAACCCACATGTCGCGACATGCTATCAAAGTAATAACTGGCTTATTTTCAAAAAGTTTCTTTGCTTGGTTTGATTTCATAAATCCAACAATCGGTGAAGATGGAGCTAAAAACCATATGGTGTATCCTAGCACTATCAAATCATAGTCATCTTGTAAGTTTTTAATCTCATGAACTTCACAACCCTTCATGTGAGCGGCGTCAGGAAATTCATCAAAAAATTCATAAAATGACCAAGGATATGGATAAGCTACAACGGGCTCAATCCCCCTTACATCAACCTTTATGTCCTTATCACCAAGTTTTGAGATAAAACTATCTACAACACTTTTTAGCTGACCTGATTGAGAGTAATATAAAACTAAAATTTTTTTCATGTACATAATTACTTTATAGTGTTATTTGCATAAGCTTATATTCTACAGTAAGTGCAATTAAGCTTTTATTAATTCCATAAAAAGCCCCTGAGTAGAAAAAATCTTTGTATCACCAATCTTGTATGTATTGCACTTAGGCGGAGATTATCTTTAATTTTATTAAAATGAGAAATTCTTTTTTCAATTGGTGGATAGTAACATTCTATATCTACCTCTTTAATCTCTCCACCACCAAAACAGTGAAGAACCAATACCTCTATCTCAAAATCAAATCTTCTTTTTTTTGTACCTAAATCAAGTATGGATATAGGGTAAATTCTAAAACCACTTTGAGTATCTTTTAGATTTTTAAATGTTTCAAGATTGACCCAAAAATTGCTAATCTTTCGCCCAAAAATCGAGCTTTTTGGTACATTTTCATTTTCAAAATTACGATACCCTATGATGATACTATTTGGCTCGTAAGATTTTGCTAATTTATCAATTTGTGATGCAATATGTTGCTTATCCGCATCCATTGTAACAAAACTATCAAACCCCAACTCTTTTGCTTTTTTAGCTCCGCTTAGTATCGCTTCACCCTTGCCCATGTTTGTTTTATGAACAATCAAATGGATATCAAAAGCATCAATATCAACTTTTACATCTGAACCGTCATCAACCACAATTATAGTGTATCCATACTCTTTTACATCTTTAATCACTTCTACTATATAAGGTGAATTATATGTGGGAATGACTACACAAATATTCATAATATAAAGCTTGCTACAATTTCTTCCTTGCAAAAAACTTGAAATTTTCTGCCATCTCTTTTATATGTTAGGACTTGATTTGGTTCAATTAATTTTAAAAATTTAGCACGCTTTATAGTTGTTATATTTAATCCAAACAAATCAGAAATAATCTCAAAATGAATGAAACCAGGCATTATCGGTCTTTGTGGAAAATGGGCTTTAAATATGGGATTATTTTTATCGCTTAATTTTACTATAACTTCTTTATCATTTTTAAATTTGACACTATATAAACCATTTGATATCACAATCGCCCTTTTTTGATAAAAAGTCTATAATTTTTTATTTACGATGACTTACAAAAGCACCATATAGCTCTTCAAAAGCAACTTCACTTGAGTTTTCTACACTTTTCATCAATTCTATAGTTTTATCAAATTCACCGCTATTCCAAGTTTTAATAGCCTCTTTTATGCCTTGGTGAACATTTATATGGTGTTCATTTACACTAGCTAAAACCTTTGTTTCATCTTTGATTTTTTCTTTATTGTCTTTAAACCAATTTCCAAAAACACATGAATTTTCATCTATTATCGTTGGAGTAGAGCTATTTATAAATGAATCATATGCTAAAAGTTTAAGTAATATATGGTCAATTTTTCCATTTCCTACGCCAACTTCATTGGTTATATTTTCAGTCACATCTTTGATTCTGTGAGAATTTTTTATGACAAATTCGAGTTCTTCAAAAAAATCAGATAGTGTTTGAGATATTTTGTCTGTATTTACCCTAAAAAGTTCCGAAATATCTTGTATCTCTGATGTATTTTGTTTTAACTGACCTATGCTAATCTCTACTTCTTGAGTTGCTTTTTGGGTTCGCTCAGCTAGTTTTCTAACTTCATCTGCAACAACTGCAAAACCCCTGCCATGCTCACCTGCTCTTGCTGCTTCTATAGCTGCATTTAGAGCTAGTAAATTTGTCTGGTCTGATATATCTTTGATAAGACTTATGATATCGCCTATAGATGTTACGCTATCATTTAGTGAGTTGGCTCCGTCATCTAGATTTGTTGCTTCTTGGCTTATCTGCTCTATAGATTTTGTTATATTTTGACCTTTAGATTGTACAGCTAAAATTCTTTTACTTGTCTTTTCATTCATACCACTAGCTTCATCTAGTGCACTAACTGAAGTCATCAATATCTCTTTAACAAAACCTACACCACTTCTGTAAGATTTCAGCAACATTTGTATGATTTCATCTTTTATCTCTTGTTCAAAATTTTTAGTATCTTGAACTTTGTCGCTATCTTGATTGGCAATTTGTAACTTTAGACTTTCTATCTCCTCTAAAAGCTCCCTATTTTTTACCTCTAGCTCAACTATCTTTTTTTGCTCTAAATTGCAATTCGAAAAAAGTCCCATCCTATTCCCCTGCTATTTTTAAGCAGTATTCTACACTATTTTACTCTATTTTACAAGTTTATTTGGATAATTGTTTTAGTGGTGTCCCGAACAAGATTCGAACTTGTGGCCTCTTGATTAGGAATCAAGTGCTCTATCCTGCTGAGCTACCGGGACAGTGAAAATAAAAAAAGCCGAGCACTGCCCTAAGTGGGATATACTCGGCTTTTGGTATTTGTTTTATGCGTTTCTTTTTTTGATAATCTCTTCAGCTACATTTTTTGGAACTTCTTCATAGTGATCAAATTCCATTGAATATGAAGCTCTTCCTTGTGTTTGACTTCTTAAATCTGTGGAATATCCAAACATCTCTGAGAGTGGGCAAAAAGCATCGACTATTTTATTTCCACTTCTATCACTCATGGAGCTTATCTGTCCTCTTCTTCTATTTAAATCTCCAATCACATCACCCATAAAATCCTCAGGTGTTTCAACTTCAACTTTCATCATAGGTTCAAGTATAATCGCATCAGCTTTTCTAGCACCTTCTTTAAATGCCATGGATGCTGCTAGTTTAAACGCCATCTCACTTGAATCGACATCGTGATAGCTTCCATCATAAAGTGTCACTTTTACATCTTCAACAGGATAACCAGCAAGAACACCGCCTTGCATAGCTTCTTTAAGACCTTTATCAACCGCTGGAATAAATTCTCTAGGAATTGAACCACCTTTGATATCATTTACAAATTCATAACCCTCGCCTGGTTTTAAAGGAGTAAGTTTGATATATACATGACCATACTGTCCTCGTCCACCTGATTGCTTAGCATATTTATGTTCTTGTGTAACCTCTTTTTTGATTGTTTCTCTGTATGCAACTTGAGGTTGTCCAACTTCAGCATCAACTTTAAATTCTCTAAGCATTCTGTCAACCAAAATTTCAAGGTGCAGTTCGCCCATGCCTGAAATAATGGTTTGACCACTCTCTTCATCGGTTTCAACTCTAAAACTTGGATCTTCTTGAGCTAATTTTTGTAATGCTATTCCCATTTTTTCTTGGTCAGCCTTAGTTTTTGGTTCAACCGCAACGCTAATAACTGGATCTGGAAAATCCATCTTTTCAAGAATTACTCTATCTTTATCACCAGCTAGTGTATCTCCTGTTAGAGTATCTTTTAGTCCAACGACAGCTCCAATCTCACCAGCGTGTAGTTTTTTTATCTCTTCTCTTTTATTTGAGTGCATTTTTAGCAATCTTCCAACACGCTCTTTTTTATCTTTTGTAGTATTGTAGGTGTAACTTCCACTCTCAAGAACTCCGCGATAAACTCTAATAAATGTTAATTGCCCGACAAATGGATCAGTCATAATTTTAAAAGCAAGTGCAGCAAATTCACCCTCATCACTTGATTCTACGATTGTTTCACTTCCGTCTTCATATTGACCTTTTATAGCTGCAACTTCTGTAGGTGCAGGCATATAATCGACAACTGCGTCAAGCAAGGGCTGAACACCTTTGTTTTTAAAAGCAGTTCCGCAAAGCATTGGAACTAGTGTCATAGCAAGACAACCAGCTTTTAATCCAGCCTTTATCTCTTCTTCGCTAAGTGCTTCTGCACTTAAGTACTTTTCAAGCAATTCATCACTTGTCTCAGATATAGATTCAATCATGTGCTCTCTATAAGCTTCAGCTTTTTCTTGTAAATTTGCAGGAATATCAACTTCTTCGTAGTGTGAACCCATAGCGGCTTCATCTTCCCAAACAAGTGCTTTCATTCTAACTAAATCAACAACGCCTTTAAAATCTTCTTCTGCACCAATTGGTATTTGAATAGGTACTGGATTTGATTTTAATCTATCTTTTATTTGTTTTTCAACTTCATAAAAATCAGCTCCAACTCTATCCATTTTATTTACAAAAACCATTCTTGGAACTTTATATCTATTTGCTTGTCTCCAAACAGTTTCACTTTGTGGTTGAACTCCACCAACTGCACAAAAAACAGCAACGGCACCATCAAGAACTCTCATGCTTCGCTCAACTTCAATTGTAAAATCCACATGACCTGGAGTGTCTATGATATTTATTTGATGATTATTCCATTCGCAAGTTGTGGCAGCACTTGTGATTGTGATACCTCTCTCTTTTTCTTGCTCCATCCAGTCCATAGTAGCTGCACCATCATGAACTTCACCGATCTTATGTGAAATACCTGTATAATAAAGTATTCTCTCTGTTGTAGTGGTTTTACCTGCATCAATGTGTGCAGCAATACCGATATTTCTAACCATATCTATAGGATGATTTCTTGCCATAATAGTTCCTTTTTACCAGCGGTAATGTGCAAAAGCTTTATTTGCTTCAGCCATTTTATATGTGTCTTCTTTCTTTTTAAATGTTGCACCTCTTGAGTTTGCGGCATCTAAAAGCTCATTTGCTAGTCTTTCAACCATAGTTCTTTCGCTTCTTTTTCTAGCAAATGAAACTAACCATCTAAGAGCAAGAGCTTGTTGTCTAACAGGTCTTACTTCTATAGGCACTTGGTAAGTTGCTCCACCGACTCTTCTGCTTTTTACTTCCATAACTGGTTTAACATTTTCGATAGCTGAATTAAAAATTTCTATACCTTTTAATTCATCACTTCTTTTTTCAGCTAATTCTAACGCACCATAAAATACTTTTGCAGCAACACTTTTTTTGCCATCTAGCATAAGTGAATTTATAAATTTTGTGATTATTTTACTATTATAGATTGGATCTGGGAGTATTTCCCTAACTTGGGCTCTTCTTCTTCTCATTTTATTTCCTTCAAATTTTTAAATTTTACTCAAATGCAACCAACATTCAATGGGTGACACCTGTTTGTTAAATTTAATTTAGATTATTATCGCCTAACTGTTTTCTTTAACTTAAGCAAAGCTCAAGATAAATTCATTGCACTAAAGCTACGACTTGCGTCGAGAAACTATTTAGGCTTTTTGGTACCGTATTTACTTCTTGCAACAGTTCTGTTTGCAACACCAGCAGTATCTAAGGCTCCACGAACTACATGGTACTTAACACCAGGTAAATCTTTTACTCTTCCACCTCTTACTAAAACTATAGAGTGCTCTTGAAGATTATGACCCTCACCACCGATATAGCTAATTACTTCAAAGCCACTAGTTAGTCTAACTTTGGCAACTTTTCTCAAAGCTGAGTTTGGTTTCTTTGGAGTTGTAGTATAAACTCTTGTACAAACCCCTCTTCTTTGAGGACATCCGACTAATGCAGGTGATTTTGACTTTTTAATCACCTTTTTTCTCTCTTTTCTTACCAATTGGTTGATTGTTGGCACATTCTTTCCTTTAAATTTTTACATATTATTCTATTTTTTACATAAACAAAATAATTAAGCTTGCTATTTTATTTAAAAATAGCTTAAAAGAGGGTTAATTTTAACCCTCTACCTCTATGCAATTTTTTATTTTCACAATTTTATCTTTATAAAGACCAGTTCCAACTGGTATCATTCTACCTAAAATTACATTCTCTTTTAAGTCAACTAGATGATCCATTTTAGCCGCCAAACTAGCTTCTGTTAAAACTTTTGTAGTTTCTTGAAAAGACGCAGCTGAGATGATACTATCACTTCCAATAGCTGCTCTTGTAACACCTAAAAGAATTGGCTCAGCGATAGCAGGCTCTCCATCCATTTTCATGATTCTCTCATTTTCATCTCTAAATCTTGCACGGCTTATCAAATCACCTTCGATAAACTTAGTATCACCACTATCAACAATTTTAATTTGTCTTAACATTTGCGAAACGATTACTTCTATATGTTTATCACTAATCGCAACACCTTGTCTTCTATAAACTTGTTGGATTTCGCTAATCAAATAGTAATGGAGGGCTTTTTCACCCATAATTCTAAGTATATCATGACTAGAAACTACACCATCAGTTAGCTTTTCACCAGCGTGTACAAACTCACCAGCGTGTACATATATCTGAGTATTTTTATTTACTAGATACTCTGAACTACTTCCATCTCCTGCATCAATGATAATTCTCTCTTTTGATCGAAGTGGTTTGCCAAATCTAATTGTTCCATCAATTTCAGCAATCACAGTAGCATTTTTTGGTCGTCTTGCTTCAAACAGTTCACTAACTCTTGGAAGTCCACCAGTGATATCTGTTGATTTCGCAGCTGCTTTTGGAGTTCTTCCTATGATATCAGCGATTTTTACACTATCTCCATCTTTTACAAATATGGCTGTTTTTGGTTCAACTTGATATTTTATTATTTTATTTGAGTCGGTCGCAACTGTAATTGTTGGTTTTAAGCCTGTTGGCAAATACTCATTTATCACAAGTCTGCTTTCACCTGTCATCTCATCATACTGTTCAGTGGCACTGATACCAGGCTCAATATCTTCAAATGTTACAACACCAGATTCTTCTGAAATTATTGGTATAGAATACGGATCCCATTCTGCTATGACAATTTGCTCTGCACGACTTGGGTGTGCTATCAATTCATCAGCTTCTTCTACTTTAGCATTATCAGTAATATCTATGATAGAGCCTCTTGGGATATAATGTCTTATAGCTTCTCTATTTTCATCATCTGCGATAACAGCAAAAAGACCTTTTTCGTTGACAACATGTTCTTTTTCGACATCATTATATCGCTCAAGATAATCCCCAGCTAATTTATAATACTTAACCGTACCTTTTGCTTCAGTCAATATCTTTTGTGAAATTGGATCACCATCATGAACTTTTATCTCACTTGCATATGGGATACGATTTGGTACATTCCAGCTCTCTTTAATGACTTCAACTATACTTTCATTTTTATGTATAGTATCTCCATTACCATAAGGCAGGTAAAATTTTCCATCAACTTTGCCACTAACTCCAGCTAATTCATTTGCTTTTGCTAAATCACTTTTTCTTAAAACATATCTCACGCTTTCTTTATCATTTGATATATTCAGTATGGTTTCGTCATGGGAATTATCTATACTTAAAACTCCGTCTATCGTAGTTTTAATTTTTGGCTCAACTAGCAATACAGAAGCATTTCTTCTATTTGCAATGATATTTTTATTCTCTTTAGATAGATAAGTTTTTACATTATAATATCTGATAAAACCCTCTTTTTTGGCAATTACTTGCCTGTCTTGTGCCTCAGTTGATGCAGTTCCACCAATGTGAAAAGTTCTAAGTGTCAATTGAGTTCCTGGCTCACCAATTGATTGAGCAGCTATAATTCCTACCGCTTCGCCTGGTTTTACTAAGTCACCAACACCTAGGTTGATACCATAACATTTCGAACAGATACCTTTTTTGGCTTTACAAGTGATTGGAGTTCTAATAACTACTGATTTTATACCAGCTTCTTCTATGCTTTTAGCTTTCTTTTCATCTATTAAAGTGCCTTCGGTTAGTAAAACTTCATTTGTTATATTGTCAATCACATCTTCAGCTAAGACTCTACCAAAAGCTCTATCGCTTAGTGATTCTATAAGTTCGCCACTTTCTGATATTTCTGTGATTTCAACACCTTCATGTGTGCCACAATCTTGCATTGTAACTTTTACATTTTGAGAAACATCTATCAGTTTTCTTGTTAAATAACCAGCATTTGCAGTTTTAAGTGCGGTATCAGCCAAACCTTTTCTAGCACCGTGAGTTGAGATAAAGTACTCTAATACATTTAAACCTTCTCTAAAGTTTGAGATAATTGGAGTTTCGATAATACTTCCATCTGGTTTTGCCATAAGACCCCTCATGCCCGCTAATTGACGAATTTGAGCTGCACTACCTCTTGCTCCTGAATCTGCCATCATATAAATAGAGTTAAAACCATCTTTGTCACTCTCGGTTAATTTCATCATCTCTTTAGCAACATCATTATTTGTATCTGTCCAAATATCAATAATTTTATTGTATCTTTCTTGCTCTGTTAAGAGACCTGAGCTAAATTGTTTTTGAATTTCAACAACTTTTTTCTTTGCAATCTTAATTTTACCTTTTTTAGTGTCAGGAACTTTTATATCATCAATTGATACTGAAATTCCTGCTTTTGTTGCATATTTAAACCCTAGATCTTTTAAATTATCCAAAAATACTGCTGTTTCTTCGTATCCACCCTCTTTATATACATAATCTACTAGATTTCCTATATTCTTTTTCTTCAACACTATATTCCAAAGTTCTGCGGGAACAAAATCGGGTAAAATTGACTTTATTATCAATCTTCCTGCGGTTGTAAATACAATTTTGCCGTTGACTTTAGTTTTTATTTTTGCTTGAGCTTCAAGTGCTCCAGCATCCATGGCAATATGTACTTCATCAACATTTGAAAATATCTTGTTAGCCCCTTTTGCATTCATTTTTTCTCGTGATAAATAGTAAAGTCCTAAAACCATATCTTGAGTTGGTACTGTAACAGCCTTACCTGAGGCTGGCAATAAGATATTCATGGAACTCAGCATTAAAACCTTACACTCTGCTATAGCTTCTTGTGATATAGGAACATGTACAGCCATTTGGTCACCATCAAAGTCAGCATTAAAGGCTGAACAAACAAGCGGATGAAGTCGTATGGCTTTTCCTTCTATCAAAACAGGATGAAATGCCTGAATGGAGAGTTTATGAAGCGAAGGAGCACGGTTTAGCATGATAGGATAACCATCAACTACTTCGGCTAAACATTCCCAAACTTCATTTGTTTTATTGTCAATCATTTTTTTAGCTTGTTTTATAGTGGTAGCATAGCCTTTTTCTTCAAGTCTTGCAATCAAATGAGGCTTAAACAATTCTAGTGCCATCAATTTTGGAAGACCACATTGATCCATCTTTAAATTTGGACCAACAACGATAACAGAACGACCAGAAAAGTCAACTCTTTTTCCAAGTAAATTTTGTCTAAATCTTCCTTGCTTACCTTTTATGATTTCTGAAAGTGATTTTAGAGGTCTTTTATTTGCACCTTTTACTGCATTTGCACGACGACCATTGTCAAACAAAGCATCGACACTCTCTTGAAGCATTCTCATCTCATTTCTGATAATGATTTGAGGGGCATCAAGCTCCATCAATCTTTTAAGTCTTGAGTTTCTGTTTATCACTCTTCTATATAAATCATTTACATCACTAACAGCAAATTTTCCACCATCAAGTGCAACAAGTGGTCTCAAATCTGGTGGCAATACAGGAAGCATTGTAATCATCATCCATTCAGGCCTATTTCCACTATGAAGTAGAGCTTCTACGATTTTGAGCCTTTTTATGATAGTTTTTTTCTTAGCTTCAGAGTTTGTATTTGTCATATCTTCTTTTAATGAGCTTAGAATATCTACCAAATCCAAATCAGCAAGTAAATCTTTTACTATCTGTCCACCCATATCAGCTACAAATCCAGCATCTTCAAATCTTTGATTTAAAGATTGGTATTGCTCTTCATTTAGAACATCATACTTTCCAACAGGTTTACTGTTTTCAGCGTCATAAAAAGCTTCTCCTGGCTCTTTTACGACATACGCTTCATAGTATAAAACTCTCTCTAAATCTTTCATTTTAACACCCAAAAGTGTTCCAATTCTACTTGGCAATGAGTTCACATACCAGATATGTGCCACAGGAGCTACTAGCTCTATATGCCCCATTCTAGATCTTCTTACTTTTGTGCTGGTTACTTCAACACCACATTTTTCACATTTGATGCCTTTGTAACGCATTTTTTTATATTTACCACATAGACACTCATAATCTCGAACAGGTCCAAAAATTTTCGCACAAAAAAGTCCATCCCGCTCAGGTTTAAGCGTACGATAGTTGATAGTTTCTGGTTTTTTAACTTCGCCAAAACTCCATGATCGTATCTTTTCTGGGCTAGCAAGTCTTAATTGAAATGCTTGAAAATCTCTTGGTCTATTGTCGTCTAGTATCTCAACTGGTTCTAATCGTTTCATGATATTACTTCCTTGTCATCAACCTCATTATAGATTTCAACATCTAAGGCTAGTGATTTTAATTCGTTTGTCAAAACAAAGAATGTCTCAGGCACTCCAATTTCAGGAACATTTTCCCCTCTTGTCAGTGCTTTATAAGCAGAAACTCTTCCCTCAACATCATCTGATTTAATTGTAAGCATTTCTCTTAGTGTGTGAGCCGCACCATAAGCTTCAAGTGCCCAAACTTCCATCTCACCAAATCTTTGTCCACCAAATAAGGCTTTACCGCCAACTGGTTGTTGTGTAACTAAAGAGTAAGGTCCTGTACTTCTTGCATGCATTTTTTCATCAACTAAGTGATGGAGTTTAAGCATATACATATAACCCACATTTACTCTTTCTATTATTTTTTCACCAGTTTTGCCATCATAAAGTTCTGTTTTACCATCATCGTCTATCTTTGCTAATTCAAAAAGTTTTGCAAATTCCTCAGTATTGACACCTTCAAAAATTGGAGTAGAAAATCTTACACCTGTACTCCAATCTCTTGCATATTCCAAAAGCTTTTCATCGCCTAATTTTGATAAAAATTCTTTTCCATTCATTAGTTTTGCAACATCTGCAATTTGAGCCATCTTTTCTCTAAGAGTTTTGATCCACTCACCTTGCTTTTGTTCAAATATTTCACCAATTTGATCTCCAAGTTTTCTACCAACTAAACCTAAATGAACCTCTAAAATCTGCCCGATATTCATACGACTAGGAACTCCTAGAGGATTTAGAACAACATCAACTGATTCACCATTTTTTAGGTAAGGCATATCGATTTCTCTTACTATATTTGAAACTATACCTTTGTTTCCGTGTCGTCCAGCCATCTTATCGCCAACTTTTAGTTTTCTTTTTGTTGCGATATAAATCTTGACTAATTTAACAACACCACTTGGCAAAATATCATCTTTTTCTAGAATATTTAGTTTAGTGTCGTGTTCTTCTTTCAGTTTTTTCTTTTCATTTTGAAAATAATTCTTTAACTCTTTGTACTCATTTTCTATATCACTTGAATATGCTTTTATGATAGAGTTAATAGCAAAACGATTTACTTTTTCTAAATCTTCTTTTGCTGCAAACTCACCAGCTTTGTAGATTTTTTTGTTTATTTCTTGCTCTTTAGCAAGCGAGTTTTTGCTTAGCAGCGAGTTAATTCTTAGCATCTCTTCACGATCTAGCATAAGAAGCTTGTCATGGTGTTCACGATCTAGTTTTTCTTTTTCTTCTTCATAGGCTTTTAGCGATCTTGGATCCTTATCATAGCCTTTTTTTGTAAAGATTTTGACATCTACTATAATGCCCTCAAGTGAAGGAGAAGCGTATAAGGATTTGTTTACCACATGTCCAGCTTTTTCACCAAATATAGCACGAAGTAGCCTCTCTTCTGGAGTTGGCTTCACTTCACCTTTTGGACTTACTTTTCCAACCATTATCATTCCAGGTTTGATATATGTTCCAATTTGAACAATTCCACTTTCATCTAAATGAGCTAAATCTTCTTCTCTTACATTTGGTATATCTTTTGTTATCTCTTCAACACCATCTTTAAGCTCTCTTGCTTCTATCTCTTTTTCATAAACATGAACACTAGTAAAAGAATCTTGACGAATCATCTTTTCGCTTATCACGATTGCATCTTCGTAGTTATAACCATTCCAAGGCATAAAAGCTACCATAATATTTTTTCCAAGTGCTAGTTCGCCTTTGTCCATACTTGGACCATCTGCTATGATTTGTCCTTTTTTTACAGTTTCATCTTTTTTAACTGCTACTCTTTGGGTAAATGTTGTATTTTGGTTAGTTCTTAGATTTTTTTGCAATCCATAATGATCTATAAATGAGCCATTTTCATCTTCACCTAGAATATAAATATTTTTATTATCAACTTTTTCAACAATTCCTCCTCTTTTTGCCTTGATAGCTTCCCAAGAGTCTCTTGCTGTAATAGCTTCCATGCCAGTTCCAACCATCGGTGCACTTGTTTTCATCAAAGGCACACCTTGTCGTTGCATGTTTGAGCCCATCAAAGCTCTATTGGCATCATCGTGTTCCAAAAATGGGATAAGAGAAGCAGCAACACCTGCAATCATCATGGATGAAAGGTCGATTAAGTTTACTTTCTCTTTTTCTGTTAAAACGATTTCGCCATTTATTCTAGCTTCAATCAAATCTTCAACAATTTCACCATTTTCATTGATATCTGTACTAGCAGGTGCGATTACCATGCCCTCTTCTTGAGTGGCTGTGATATAAACTATTTCGCTTGTTATTTTGCAATCTTTTACTTTTCTATATGGTGCCTCAACAAAACCCATATCATTTACTTTTGCATACATGGCGAGAGTGTTAATTAAACCAATATTTTGTCCCTCAGGTGTCTCTATAGGACAAATTCTTCCATAATGAGTTGGGTGAACATCCCTTACTTCAAATCCAGCTCTCTCTTTTACAAGACCGCCAGCTCCTAATGCTGAAAGTCTTCTTTTGTGAGTAATTTCACTAAGTGGATTTGTTTGATCCATAAATTGTGAAAGTTGTCCACTCGAAAAAAATTCCATTATAGTGCTTGTAATCATTTTAGAGTTCACTAAATCATGAGGCATTAATTCTTCAATAGAGCCACTGAGAGATGTAAATTTATCTCTGATAGCTTTTTGCATTTTGATAAGACCTGTGTGAAGTTCATTTGCTAAAAGCTCACCAATAGCTCTAATTCTTCTATTTCCTAAGTGATCACGATCATCTATATGTCCTTGACCATTTTTGACTTTTATTAGATATTTTACAGTTCTTATGATATCTTCACTTGTCATGATAGTTACAAATTCTGGAACATCAAGACTGAGTTTGTGGTTCATTTTCATACGACCTACTTTTGTAAGGTCATATCTTTCAGGGTTAAAAAAGAGGTCATTAAAAAATGATTTTGCAGCTTCTTTTGTGACTGGTTCACCTGGTCGCATAACTTTGTATATTCTAATAGTTGCTAAATCATTTTCATCTTCAATTTGCTCTGTTTGTCTTAAAAGTTTCAGTGTTTCATTGTCAGCTATAAATGAATTTATAATAGAATCATCGACGCCATTTGCTAAATCATTTGCTATTTCAATAGATGGGCAACCTTGCTCTATAATCTTAGTAAGTTTTGTTTCATCTAATTGTGAAAGTGTGTCATATAAAATTTCTCCACTCTCGCTATCTATGATAGGTGATGAAAGAAATCTATTTATTAAAACTTCTACTGGGTATTCTACAAGTTTAATTCCATCTTCTTTAAATTTTTCTGCTCGTTTCTTTGTTAATCTTTTACCAGCACCAATCAACTGGTTACCATTTTCATCTTTTAAATCAAAATCAACTCTACCTATAAAATCTTCTGGGTTATATTCCATAAAAAATTTATTATTTTTTAATTCTATAGTTTGCACTGGATAAAAAAGTTTAAGTATATCTTGTTTGCTGTATCCTAATGCTCTAAAAAGTATAGTAATTGGAACTTTTCTTCTTTTGTTAATTCTCATAAATAGTGTATCTTTTGCATCATACTCAAAGTATAACCAAGAACCTCGATCTGGTATGATTTGAGCGGTATATATGAGTTTATTGTTTACCGTGCTACTCTCTTCTTCTTTGAAAATTACACCCGGACTTCTATGGAGTTGGTTTACAACAACTCGTTCAACGCCGTTTATTATAAATGAAGTTCTATCAGTCATGAGAGGTATGTCTCTTATAAATATTGCTTGTTCTTTTATATCTTTAACACCAGTTTTTTCACCAGTTTTTTCATCTTTGTCCCACAATATCAGACGAATGTTCATCCTTAGACCGACAGAATATGACAGTCCTCTTTCCATGCATTCTCTAACATTGTATTTTGGTTTTCCAATTTCACTGCCAACATACTCGAGTGTTAGTCTATTTTGAGAATCATGGATAGGAAAAATTGATCTAAAAACTTTTTCTATACCGCCATCTGCGTTTTCGCCTACATTTAAAAAATTCTCATAGCTTTTTTGCTGTAGTTGTAGTAAATTAGGAACATCTATTTTTTTTGGTACTTTTGAGAAGTCAACCCTTAGGCGATTTCCCGAATTTAAGTTGTTTAACATGAGTCTACCTCGTGTAGTTATTTATAAGGGTGATGAGGATACTTTTTAGTTACCTCATAGCAGTTTATCTGTTTTATTACAGAAATTTTAACGACTAAATTTTTTGTATATTTAAGGGAGAAAATCCCCCTTAAATTTGATTTATTTAATTTCAGCTTCTGCGCCAGCTTCTTCAACTTGCTTTTTAATATCTTCTGCTTCGTCTTTAGAAACGCCTTCTTTAAGAGTTGTTGGTGCACTTTCAACTGCTTCTTTTGCCTCTTTAAGACCAAGACCAGTGATAGATCTAACAACTTTAATAGCGTTGATTTTCTTAGCACCTGCACTTTTAAGAATAACATCAAATTCAGTTTTTTCTTCGACAGCTTCAGCACCGCCAGCAGCACCGCCAGCCATCATAACTGGAGCAGCTGATACACCAAATTTTTCTTCAAATTCTTTTACTAATTCACTTAGTTCAAGAACACTCAAACCTGAAATATATTCTAATACATCTTCTTTTTTAATTGCCATTTTTATTTTTCCTTAATTGATTTCTTTAACTTAGGCAAAGCCTGAGTTAAATTCATTGCACTAAAGCTTTGGCTTTCGCCAAGAGACTTACTTAACTGTTTTCTTTAAAATGAGCAAAGCTCAAATTAAATTCATTGCACTAAAGCTTTGGCTTTAAATTAAAACCAAGAAAGCTTATGCTGCTTCTTCTTCTTTTTTTGCTCTAAGAGCATCTAGACCGATTGTAAAGTTTGTAACTGGTGCCATCCAAGTTTGAAGTAGCATACCAATAAGTTCATCACGAGATGGTAACTTAGACAATGCTTCTATTTTAGCAATATCAGCAACTTCGCCAGCTATAAAACCTATTTTGATTTCAAAAGTTTTATTAGCTTCTGCAAATTTTGCAACTACTTTTGTTACATCTAGTTGATCTTCACCCCAAACGAACATATTTGTTTTGTTTAGTTCAATTCCTTCAATCTCAGAATTTTTCATAGCAATTGAAGCAAGTGTATTTTTTGCAACTTGAACTTTTACATTAGCAACTCTTGCAGCATTTCTTAACGCTTCTATAGTTTTAGTATCTAAACCTTTATAATCACATATTACTAAAGCTTCTGAAGTTTTAAAACCGTCAGTTAGTTGATTAACTATTTCAATTTTTTTGTTTTTTGTCAATTTTTCTCCTTTCTGACCGGTGATTTCAAGCAGAGATGGAAAATTCCAAATTAAGCCTAAGCCTCGGCTATCTCCAATCAAAGATTAATAGAGACTAATCTAGCCTCTATTTTGTTATTTATTTGAAGTCTATTAATTCTTGATTATCTAATGATAATGATGGACTCATAGTCAATGAAACAGCAGCAGTCTTTATGTATTTACCTTTTGATGCCGCTGGTTTTTGCTTGTTTATCGCTAATATAAATGTTTCAAAATTTTCTTTGATTTGTTCTTGCGAAAAACTTATTTTGCCAATTCCTGCTTGAACATTTCCTTGTTTATCGACTCTAAAGTTCACTTGACCACCTTTTGAGTTTTCAACTGCTTTTGCAACATCCATAGTAACTGTACCAGTTTTTGGGTTTGGCATGATACCTTTTGGTCCCAAAATTCTTCCTACTTTTCCAACCATACCCATCATATTTGGAGTAGCAATTAGAACATCAAAATCAATCTTTCCAGCTTGAATGTCAGCTATCAAATCATCACTTCCAACGATATCGGCTCCAGCTGCTTTTGCTTCATCAGCTTTAACATCTTTTGCAACAACAGCAACTCTAACATTTTTACCTGTTCCAGCTGGTAGTACAACTGATCCTCTTACCATTTGATCTGCATGTCTTGGATCTACATTTAATTTCAATGCAACTTCAATCGTTTCATCAAATTTTGCACTAGCTAAATTTTTAATATTTGCAAGTGCTTCTTCCATACTATATGTTTTTTCAAAATCTATCTTTTTTTGTAGTTCTTGAACTCTTCTATTAATTTTTTTTGCCATTATTCATCTCCGCATTTTTTTTGCTTCCACTAAGCCCTAGTGGTAAAGGTTTAACTAATTATTACTCAGAAACTGTTATTCCCATGCTTCTTGCACTACCAGCGATAATCTTAGATGCCGCATCTCTATCATCTGTATTTAAATCTGCAATTTTCTTTTCAACAATTTCCAACACTTGTTCTTTTGTCAAATTTGCAATTTTATTTTTCAAAGGATTGTCACTACCTTTTTTTATGCCAGCTGCTTTTTTAATCAAATCACTTGCAGGTGGCTGTTTTGTGATAAAAGTAAAACTTCTATCAGCATACACAGTTATAACAACTGGTATATTATATCCCATCATATCTTTTGTTTTTTCATTAAATGCTTTACAAAATTCCATAATATTTACACCTTGTTGTCCGAGTGCTGGACCAACTGGAGGTGATGGATTAGCTTTTGCTGCTGCAATTTGTAATTTTATTTCGCCAATTACTTTCTTAGCCATTTTATAATTCCTTTTTTTTTATTTTATTTCTTCTTTGTGCTTGGGCAAAGCCCAACACAAATTCATATCATCTAAAGCTTTGGCTTGAAGCCAAGACTGTTTTTTATCTAACTGTTTTCTTTAATTTGGGCAAAGCCCAAGTTAAATTCATTGCACTAAAGCTTTGGCTGTCGCCAAGATTTAGTACATTTCACTTAAACTATCTTTTCTACTTGTGAGTAGAGAATCTCAACTGGTGTACTTCTTCCAAAAATTGAGACATTTAGTCTTAGTTTTCCATGTTCCATATCATACTCTTCAACCATGCCTGTAAAATTGGCAAAAGGTCCTTCTGTAATTCTAACACTTTCTCCATCTTCAAAAAATATTTTAGGTTTTGGAGCACCTCTTTTTTCTACTTTTTCAAGAATCAAGTTAATATCTTTTTCACTTAATGGTGTTGGTTTTTTAGACTCACCGATAAATCTACCTATTTTTGGCAATGATTGTATTTGTTGCCAAAGAGCGGTATCCAAATCAATGTGAATAAATGCGTATCCAGGATACAAACTTCTCTCACTTATCTTTTTTTCTCCGTTTTTGACTTCAATCACATCTTCAGTAGGAACAAGAACATTTTTTAACTTTTCTTCCACGCCATTGTCTTTTACTAAAGTTTCAATTGCTCTTTTTACAGTTTGTTCACTACCTGCAAAAGTTTGTATAGCATACCATTTGTGTGACATAACTTTAGCCTACTTAATGATATTGGATAATGTATAAGACATTATCATGTCAATTATTGCTAAAAATAGTGAAACAACTGCTACAACAACAAATACAGATATGAAAGCATTTCTTATTTGATCCCTAGTGGGAAAGATAACCTTTGTTAACTCTGATTTGGCTTGGTTGTAATAAATCTTTAATTTTTCCATTTTATCACCTTAAAATAGTGGCAGGGCAGGAGGGACTCGAACCCGCAACATTCGGTTTTGGAGACCGACGCTCTACCAATTGGAGCTACTACCCTACATTAAGTTAAGACTCATACGAGACTTAACTTTTTAATTTTACTTCTTTGTGAACTGTATGTTTTTTTAGTCTTGGACTATATTTTTTAAGTTCAACTTTTTCAGTATGAGTTTTGCTATTTTTAGTTGTTGTATAGTTTATGTCTCCACATTCACTACATTTCAACCCAATTTTGACTGTCATTTAAATACCTTTAAAAACAAGACGAAAACATCATATTTTCGTCTTGTATATATTAATTATTTGTTTATTTTAGCAACAACACCAGCACCAACGGTTCTACCACCCTCACGGATAGCAAATCTTGTGCCTTCATCAAGTGCAATTGGTGTAATTAATTCAACATTAATCTTAACATTATCACCTGGCATAACCATCTCAGTGCCTTCTGGCAATGTGATTGAGCCTGTAACATCTGTTGTTCTTACATAAAATTGTGGTCTATAGTTATTAAAGAAAGGAGTGTGTCTTCCACCTTCTTCTTTGCTTAATATATAAACTTCAGCTTCGAAATTTGTATGAGGAGTGATTGAGCCTGGCTTACAAAGTACCATACCTCTTTCAACATCTTCTTTTTTTGTTCCTCTAAGAAGGATTCCACAGTTATCGCCTGCTTCACCTTGATCCATCTCTTTGTGGAACATTTCAACGCCTGTTACGATTGTTTTTTGAGTATCTTTAATACCTACGATTTCAATCTCTTCACCAACTTTAACTGTACCTTTTTCGATTCTTCCTGTTACAACAGTTCCACGACCTGAAATTGAAAAAACATCTTCAACCGGCATCAAATAAGCTTGATCAGTGTCTCTTACTGGAGTTGGAATATACTCATCCACTTGAGTCATAAGCTCAAATATTTTTTCACCCCATTCACCAACTGCACCAGCTTTTGCTTCTTCTAGTGCTTTTAAAGCAGAACCAGCAATTATTGGTATATCATCACCTGGGAAATCATACTCACTAAGAAGTTCTCTAATTTCCATTTCTACTAATTCTAATAGCTCTTCATCATCAACCATATCTGATTTATTCATGAATACTACGATATAAGGAACACCAACTTGACGAGACAACAATATATGCTCTCTAGTTTGTGGCATTGGGCCATCAGCTGCAGAAACAACCAAAATAGCACCATCCATTTGAGCAGCACCTGTAATCATGTTCTTTACATAATCTGCGTGACCTGGGCAGTCAACATGTGCATAGTGACGATTTTCTGTCTCATACTCTATATGAGAAGTTGCTATTGTAATTCCTCTTTCTCTCTCTTCTGGTGCATTATCAATACCATCAAAGTCTTTGAACTCTGCTAGACCTTTACTTGCTAGTACTGCAGAAATTGCAGCTGTTAGAGTTGTTTTACCATGGTCAACATGACCAATTGTACCTACATTAACATGTGGCTTTGTTCTTGAATACTTTTCCTTTGCCATTTCTTCCTCCGTTAGGGTTTAATTTTTAAATTTATCGGTTTTATACTTTGATATAAAACTATTTTTATATATATTATGGAGCTCATAGAGGGAATTGAACCCTCGACCTCTTCCTTACCAAGGAAGTGCTCTACCTCTGAGCCATATGAGCCCAAAGTGCTCATTAACTACATTATTTACCAAACAATGATAACAAATTGATTTTATTTTTAATATTTGAGCAGTGAACTCGTTCTGTAGTTTATAAAAGCAGAAAAAATTCAACAGCTCCCAGTAAATAAAATCTGGAGCGGGAGACGGGATTCGAACCCGCGACCCCCAGCTTGGAAGGCTAATGCTCTAGCCAACTGAGCTACTCCCGCAAATGGTGGTGAGAGAAGGATTCGAACCTTCGAAGGTAAAAACCAGCAGATTTACAGTCTGCCCTCGTTGGCCACTTGAGTATCTCACCCTTTATATACCATTTTTATCTGGTCAAACACTGTTACATTTCACAAAGAAAATGGAGCTGGCAAACGGACTTGAACCGCCGACCTGCTGTTTACAAGACAGCTGCTCTACCAACTGAGCTACGCCAGCACCTAATTTGTGAGGTGAAATTATATCTCAAATATACTTCAATGTCAATACTTTTATGCTACAATCTCTAAAAACATAATGATTTTTAAGGATATGCATGAAAATTCTTTTTTCTCCTAGCGAAACTAAGAGTTATATCGTCGAAAATGGGCATATAAATGTTAAATCTTTTTGTTGTCAAAGCTTATTTGATAAAAGAATTGAAGTGATAAACAGATACCAAAGAATTTTAGATTCAAAAAATATGGAAAATCTGAAAAAAATGTTTGGAATCAAAGATGAAAAAAAATGTTTGGAATTATGCAATATAGATATAAAATCTGCTTCTACATGTAAATCTATCAAAAGATATACTGGAGTTGCTTATGAGTATCTAAATTATCAAACACTTTCAAAAAAGAAGCAAAACTATATAGATGAAAATTTAATAATTTTTTCAAATTTATTTGGACCAATTCAAGCTAAAGATTCTATACCTATATATAAACTAAAACAAGGCTCCTCACTAGAAGGTTTTAAAACTGAAAATTTTTATAAAGAATTCTTCAGTGAAAAACTAGACGATATGCTAAGAGATGAGTTTACCATAGACTTAAGAGCTGAATTTTATGAAAAATTCTATAAAATTCCATATCCGCATATCACCTTGAAGTTCATAAAAAATGGCAAAGTTGTTAGCCATTGGGCAAAAGCATACAGAGGCATAATACTAAGAAATCTAGCTATCAACAATATCAACTCTTTGAAAGATTTTAAAAATATGGAAGTTGAAAATCTAGCATTAGAAGAAATAATAGAGCAAAGACTAAAGACTCAAATTATTTATAATATAGTTTCGTAAAAAAATTTATAGCATTCTAAGTTAAAAATATATATAATTGCATTATCAATAGTTGTATATACAACTAAAAGGAGTGTTGTTTTGTCTAGTATTGCAAATAAAATCATACCTCAGTTAAAATTAACTAAAAACTTTATAGAAAATGAACACAATAAGTACTTAAAACCCTATGGTATAAGTAATGAACAGGGATTTCTTTTAAAGTATGTATATGAGATGCCAGGACTCACACAAACTGAACTTTCGCAATATTTACATAAAGATAAAACAACGATTACTAGAATGATTGATGCTTTGGTTAAAAAAAGAAAGATTGTCCGTAAAACTTCGCTTGAAGACAGAAGGGTATCCAAAATCTTTCTTACTGAAGAGACAAAAGAAAATGCAAAAAAACTCTCACCTATATTTGAAAAACAAGAAGAAGAGTTAAAAGTTATCATAGGTGCAGATGATTACGAGACTACACTAAA
The DNA here is from genome assembly GCA_013151055.1 of Campylobacterota bacterium. Lineage (GTDB taxonomy): Bacteria > Campylobacterota > Campylobacteria > Campylobacterales > Sulfurospirillaceae > JAADIZ01. The sequence goes on along the minus strand of JAADIZ010000041.1, from coordinate 5,887 downwards.
AGTATTAGAAAAAATAAAAAAATATTACGAGGGATTAAATAAATGAAAAAGATATTATTATTATTGATTTGTGTGATTTTATATGGAGAAGATTTAAAATCACTACTAGAGTATGCAAACACAAACAACGACATAGTAGCTTCAAAAACCATAACCGAACAAGCAAAACAAAAGGAGTTAGAGTCTTCACAAAACTCTTTTTATCCAACAATTGATTTAGGTAGTTTTTATCAACGACTAGACAACGATAGAACTCCGATGCAATCAGGAGATATATATAGTGGGTATGCAAAAATTGGAGTTGATCTGTATGATGGAGGAAGAAAAAAAAGTATAATTGAACAAAATAGAGCACTTTTAAACTCATCAAAATATGCCACTAGTGCATATAAAAAGAGTTTGCAATTAGATATAACTCAAGATTTTTTTGCCGTGCTTAGTGCAAAAGAGAGCTTAAAAGCACTCGAAGATAAAAAAACTCAGCTGCAAGCAGAAGTTGCAAGGGTAAAAAAATTATATGAGGTAGGCAGTGTTACAAATGATGATGTAGAAAAACTTCAAGCAGCTCTTAGTAATGTAGTTTATCAAGAAGACAATTTAAAATATCAAATACACGCATTAAAAAGAGGTTTATCTATAAAAGTTGGGAAAAATGTAAAAAATCTTAAAACATCTAGTTTAAAAGAGTCAATCAACATACAAAAAAGTCTAAGCGATGATACGCTGATACTAAAACAACAAGCAAAATCACTTCAATTTATTGCAAACGGTTTAAATTCAGCATATAAACCTCAAATAAGACTAGAAGATACATATAGTTTGTATGGCTACAGAAGAAGTGATACATACCACCCTGAGGGTATGGACCATCAAAACAAACTAATGCTCAATTTTAGCATAAGAGTATTTGACAATGATGTAATTACTAAACAAAAAGAGTCTATTTTATTGCAAAAAAGAGCATTAGCAAAGCAAATAGAGCAAAGTAAAAATATTCAAAATATCAACATAGAATTAGCTACATCAAAAATTCAAACTGTAAAAGCACAAATAAAAAGTGCAAAAACCTCTTTGCTCTCAGCTACTAGCACCTACAAAACTGTAGCTAAAAAATTTGAAGCTGGTATTGTGAATAATGTGGCTTATCTTGATGCTTTAAGTGTAAAGACAAACGCAAAAGCACAATACGAAACAGCATTAAATAATCTACAAGTTGCTTATGCTTCTTACTACTACTATACAAATAAAAATATCAAGGATTTTATCAAATGAGAAAATTGAGATACAACCTAATAATTGCTATATTTCTATCAACGACAGCTATTTTTGCAGGAGGAGCACCTGTGGGTGTACAGATGCTAGTCCCAAAAGCTGATATTTATATTGTTCCAAAACCTGCAGTTTTACCAATTACACTAAAATACCCAGCCATAGTGAAAGCATATAAAAAAGTTCAGGTCGTAGCCCGTGCTTTAGGTATCTTGAAGCAAAAATATTTTAAAGAAGGACAAAAAGTCAACAAGGGTGACTTGCTGTATCAAATAGAAGATGATATTTATCTAGCAAAAAATGAAGCTGCGGTTGCGTCTTTGCAAATGAGCAAAGCAAATCTTGACAATGCTCAAAGGAATTGGAAAAGAGTCAAAAGATTATATACACAAAAAGCAGTAAGCCAAGAAAAAAGAGACAATGCCTCATCTGCTTATCAACAGGCTTTAGCAAGTGTAGCTCTTGCAAAGGCACAATTGAAACAAGCAAATATCAATTTGGCATATACAAAAGTAAAGGCACCTATTAGCGGAATTATCGGGCTGAAACAAGTCGATGTAGGTGATTTGATTTCTCCAAACCCACCGACTCCTTTAGTAAAAATAACTCAAATTAAAAAAATTTACATAGATTTTTCTGTTCCTATGAGTGATTACAGAAATATCAAAAATCATCTTTGGAGTGTAGAAAAAGATGCTTCTATAAAGATAAATCTGGAGGTAAACGGAAAAATATTAAAAAAAGAAGCTGGAGTTAATTTTGTAGATATCAATACAAATAATCAAACATCAATAGTAAAAATGAGAGCTGTATTTGATAATAGCGACGGCTTTCTTATGCCAGGTCAATTTGTCAGAGTTATCACAAAAAACATAGTCCAAAAAGGAGTGATAACCATACCTCAAAAAGCAGTACTTCAAAATCCGTTAGGAACGATTGTTTTCATAGAAAACCATGGTCGAGTAGGAGTTAGACCTGTATTTTTAGGAAATGAGAGTGGAAACAATTATATCGTCGCAGGTGGACCTCTAAAAAGTGGTGACAAAGTCATAATAAATAATTTCTTCAGACTAAAACCAGGTAGCAAAGTTATAGTAGATAAGATTATCAATAAACAAGGAAAATAGATGTTTTCTAAATTTTTCATTAATAGACCAATCTTTGCTACGGTTGTATCATTGGTAATTATAATTGCCGGTATCATTTCTATAAAACTATTACCTATCAAGGAGTATCCAGCAGTTGTTCCACCTCAAATAATGGTGCAAGCCATATATCCAGGAGCCGATGGCGAAACTCTCTCTAGAACAGTTGCAAATACACTTGAAGAGTCTATAAATGGTGTTGACAACATGACTTATATGACTTCAACCTCATCACCTAGCGGTGTGTTGTCACTCAGTGTCTTTTTTAAAATCGGTACAAATGTTAATCAAGCAAAAGTAGATGTAAATAACAGAGTTCAGCTTGCCATGAGTAAGCTCCCTATTGAAGTTCAAAGGCAGGGAATTAAAGTACAAGAAAGATCACCCGATATGTTAAAAGTTCTTGCTTTTAGCTCCAAAAAACAAAAACATAACACACTTTGGATATCTAATTATTTGAAAATTAATATTATGGATGATTTGACAAGAATTCCAGGTGTTGGTGAAGCTGTGATTTTTGGAGAGAAGGATTATAGTATCAGAATATGGATAGACCCACAAAAACTCTCTTTTTATCATCTTGTTTCTACAGACATCATTAACGCAATAAAATCACAAAACAATCAATACGCAGCAGGAAGTATCGGGGCAGAACCCACAAAAAGAGCACAGCCATATACTTACAATGTAACAACAAAAGGCAGATTTAAAACTGTAAAAGAGTTTCAAAATGTCATTATCCGCTCAAATCCAGACGGAAGTACTTTGAGACTTAAAGATATAGCAAAGGTGGAATTAGGTGCTGATTCCTACAACACAAATGCAAAATACAACAAAGAACCCATGATACCTGTTGGCATATTTCTCTCACCAGGTGCAAATGCTTTAAATGTTTCAAAAGCTGTTGATAACAAATTAAAAGAATTATCCAAAAAATTCCCGCAAGATTTAGTTTATCATACACCTTACGACACAACACTTTTTATAAATGAATCTATAAAAGAGGTTTTAAAAACACTTTTTGAAGCTATTTTGTTTGTGGTCGTACTTATATACCTATTTTTAGGAAATCTAAGAGCCACGATCATCCCTGTATTGGCTATTCCAGTTTCAATCATAGGAACTTTCGCAGGACTTTATGTGGCTGGATTTTCTATCAATCTGCTGACTCTGTTTGGTCTGATACTAGCTATCGGTCTAGTAGTGGATGATGCTATTATAGTTATAGAAAATGTCGAGAGAATCTTAAGAACAAAAGACGGCATAAGTGTAAAAGACGCCACGATTAAAGCAATGAAAGAGTTAACCACACCGATAGTGGCTATCGTATTGGTACTTTCAGCTGTCTTTATTCCTGCTGCACTCTCGGGTGGATTTAGTGGAGTTATGTATAAACAATTTGCTATGACAATCGTCATAGCTGTTATCATATCAGGAATTGTTGCACTTACTTTAACTCCCGCTCTTTGTGCCATATTATTAAAAGAGAATGAACCCAAAGCGATATGGCCTATAAGAAAATTCAACCAATTGTTTGCTTGGTCAACCAAAGTGTTTTTAGGAGTTGCGAGACAAACTATAAAATTATGGTTCTTTTCATTATTGCTCTTTGGCGGACTTTTATACGCAACTTACACTATCATAAAAATAACTCCAAGCGGATTGGTTCCGACAGAAGATAAAGGTGCTTTGATGGTGTTGGCCTATATGATGCCCGCTACTTCATTGGCTGACTCTTCAAAGATAACCGCAGGCATAGAAAAAAAGCTTCTAGCAAATCCAAATATCGTATCAACGGGAGTAATCACAGGAATTGACCTTATAACCTTTGCATATAAAACAGATGCTGCCATTATGTTTGCAATGCTAAAACCGTGGCATGAGCGATTGGCACCAAATCAAAGTTCACAAGCTCTAGCAAGAAAATTAATGGGACAATTTATGCAAAATAAAAATGCATTTGTAATCCCGGTAAACCCTCCTGCAATCATGGGCATGAGCACTACAGGTGGTTTTGAAATGTGGGTGCAAGACAGAACTGGTGGGGACATTCATCTTCTTAGCAAGTATGTAAAAGAGATAGTTGCAAAAGCAAATCAAGACCCAAGGCTTATGATGGTGAGAACTACTTTAAATACAAATGTACCACAATATAAACTGACAGTAGATAGGGAAAAAGCAAAAGCTTTCAATATATCGATTGCAGATATATTCACTACTCTTCAAACAACTTTTGGAAAAGGATATGTAAATGATTTTAACTTATATGGTCGAACTTTTCATGTAAATATACAATCAGAAGCTAAATACAGAGCTACAAAAAATAATTATAAAGATCTATTTGTAAAATCACAAAATGGCAATCTTGTGCCTGTTAGTGAACTAGTACATGTAAAAAGAGTTGTTGATGCTAGCGTTGTTCAAAGATTTAATCTTTTTAATGCAGCACAAATCACAGGAAATCCCACACCTTCATTTGCCTCAAGTGATGCGATTACTGCCATCGCAGAGATAGCAAAAAAAGTTTTACCTGAGGGCTACACAATCGCTTGGGCGGGAACTTCTTATCAAGAAAAGTTACTTGCAAAAAAAGGAAATTATACTTCCGTCTATGCAGCACTTTTTGTATTTTTAATTTTAGCAGCACTTTACGAGAGCTGGAGTATTCCAATGGCTGTTTTATTTTCCATACCATTTGCTATTTTTGGGGCCGCATTGGCAGTATTTCTAAGACACTTAGAAGCTGATATATATTTTCAAGTCGGAATAATAACGCTTATAGGATTAAGTGCAAAAAACGCCATATTGATAGTTGAGTTTGCGATGGATAAACTAAAAGAGGGAATGAGCCTGATGGATGCAACGATAGAGGCGGCCAGACTTAGGTTTCGTCCTATTGTTATGACCTCTTTGGCATTTATAGTTGGCACTTTACCGCTTGTTCTGAGCACTGGAGCTGGAAGTGCTAGTCGTCATATCATAGGTACGACAGTTGTTGGAGGGATGGTCAGTGCCACTGTAATTGGAGTACTGTTTATTCCAATGTTTTTTTATATAGTTGTATGGGTTAAACAAAAGTTCTCAACTTTGGCTACGAAAAAATAAAAGCCTTAAGAGAGCTTATCCAATAAACAAAAGTTGAGTTGCGAGAAAAATTACCTAAGCTATATTAAAAAGATTTAAATGGGTGGAGATGTTTATTTTATCGCTTAGGTTTATTTGACATAAATGGAGGTTTGGCGAACCATATTAACACGATTAGACCTACAAAAGCGTAGCTTGAAACGACCATTATATCGTCATTTGATCTTGTCATGGCTTGTTGTGTTAATGCGTGATTGATGACAGCAATAGCTGGCAAAGAAGCATGTTGTAGGGCTGTTAAGGCACTTTGTGCTGTATGGGAAAATATGTTTATTTGCTCACTAAATATCGCGTGATGGTAGCTTCCCCATCTATCCCAAAATGTGACG
>JAADIZ010000152.1 GCA_013151055.1 Campylobacterota bacterium | reverse complement strand
TAGCAGATGAACATGCTTTTAGTGAATTTGAAAAATACCGCATAACACAAGATAGACTTTTTATGAGCGACTTTGACAAACTACTCTTAGACATGGAAGAAAACAATGAGTAATAAAATAACAGAAAATGAGATAGAACTTTTCGCTATCGAGCTTTTGGAAAAACAGGGCTATGAGTATATCTATGCTCCAGAGTATGAGCGAAATTTTAAAGATGTTATCTTGAAAGAGAAACTTACAAATTCACTCATTAGTATAAATCCTACTTTGGATTTTGACCTTATAGAGTATGCCACAAAAGAGATAGGGAGGATAAGAAGCACTGACCATATAAGAGATAACGAAACCTTTCATAAAATGCTCATAGAGGGCATAACTGTTGAAACACAAATTGATGGTGTAACTCGTGGGGAGATAGTCAAACTTGTAGATTTTGATGATGTCTCAAACAATGACTTTGTAGTCTCAAATCAGTTTACTATCATAGAAGATGGTATAAACAAGCGACTAGATTTGATCTTGTTTGTCAATGGCTTGCCTTTGGTGGTGATGGAGCTTAAAAATCCCGTGGATGAAAATGCTACTATAGGCTCTGCATATAAGCAGATACAGACTTACAAAAGTGTGATACCTTCGCTCTTTACTTACAATGAAATTTGTATCATAAGTGATGGACTCGAAGCAAAAGCAGGGACTATCAGTGCAGATTTAACACGATTTATGTCTTGGAAGAGTAGCGATGGAAAAAGCGAAGCAAACAGGCTTATTTCACAAGTGGAAACTATGATAAATGGGATGTTAAATCCTAAAACTCTGTTGGATTTGGTTCGTAATTTCATAGTGTATGAGAAAAGCAAAAAAGAGGATAATAAAACAGGCATAATGACCATAGAGACAGTGAAAAAACTAGCAGCTTATCATCAGTACTATGCGGTAAATAAGGCGGTCGAGAGAACCATAAAAGCAAGCAAGCCAAACGGAGACAAAAAGGGTGGTGTAGTTTGGCATACACAAGGGAGCGGAAAATCGCTCTCTATGGTATTTTATACGGGTAAGATTGTTCTAGCACTTGACAATCCCACTATTTTGGTTATCACAGATAGAAATGATTTAGATGACCAACTCTTTGATACCTTTGCAAATTCTACTTCACTTTTGAGACAAGAGCCTATCCAAGCCCAAGATAGAGAACATTTGAAAAAACTGCTTCATGTAGCTTCAGGTGGAGTTATCTTTGCAACTATACAAAAGTTTCAACCAGAAGAGGGCAATGTATATGATGAGCTTTCAAGTAGAAGAAATATAGTAGTTCTAGCAGATGAGGCACACCGCTCGCAGTATGGATTTAAACCAAAAACTGTAGATGTCAAGGATAAAAAAGGCGATGTGATAGGCAAAAGAATAGTCTATGGCTTTGCTAAATATCTAAGAGATGCCTTGCCAAATGCAACTTATCTTGGATTTACGGGTACTCCTATCGAAAGTGATGATGTAAATACTCCTGCTGTATTTGGGGATTATGTGGATATTTACGATATTTCGCAAGCAGTTCTTGATGGGGCTACGGTTAAGATTTACTATGAGAGCAGACTCGCAAAAATCACTTTGAGCGACGAGGGAAAAGAGTTGGTAAAAGAGTTAGATAGCGAACTTCAAAATGGCGATTTAGATGAAACACAAAAAGTAAAAGCAAAATGGACTCAACTTGAAGCACTCATAGGCAGTAAAAATCGTATAAAAGAGATAGCAGGTGATATCATCTCTCACTTTGAGAAGCGACAAGAGGTGTTTGAAGGCAAGGGTATGATAGTCTCCATGAGCAGAAGAATAGCAGTTGAACTTTATAGTGAGATTGTCAAACTTCGTCCATCTTGGCATAGTGATGATTTAAGCAAAGGTGCTATAAAAGTTATCATAACTGCAAGCTCTAGTGACGGTCCTGAGTTGGCAGAGCATCATACCACAAAACAGCAGAGACGGGATTTGGCAAATCGCATGAAAGACCCTAATGATGAGCTAAAGTTGGTCATAGTTAGAGACATGTGGCTTACGGGGTTTGATGCTCCGTCTTTACATACACTCTATATAGATAAACCCATGAGAGGTCACAACCTCATGCAAGCCATAGCGAGGGTAAATAGAGTTTACAAAGATAAGCCTGCTGGACTTATTGTTGACTATCTTGGAATTGCAAGTGATTTGAAAAAGGCACTCTCTTTTTATAGTGACAGTGGTGGCAAAGGCGACCCTGCCTTAGCTCAAGAGAGGGCAGTTGCACTGATGCTTGAAAAACTTGAAATTGTATCGCAGATGTATCATGGTCTTGCTTATGAGAAATACTTCAAATCAGATACAAGAGAAAAACTCTCCTTGATACTTGAGGCAGAGGAACATATACTAGGTCTTGAAGATGGCAAGAAAAGATATATAGATGAAGTAACCGCACTTTCTCAAGCTTTTGCTATCGCAGTTCCTAGTGATGAAGCGATGGATGTCAAAGATGAAATCTCTTTTTTTCAAGCAGTAAAAGCAAGGTTGAGCAAATTTGATAGTAGCGGTAGTGGAAGAGCTGATTTTAGCCAAGAGACTACAATACGACAAGTTATAGATAAAGCTCTCGTGAGTGAATCGGTGATAGATATATTTGATGCGAGCGGGATCAAGAAGCCCAATATCTCAGTACTTGATGAGGAGTTTTTGCTTGAAGTCAAGGGAATGAAGCACAAAAATATCGCTCTTGAGGTTCTAAAAAAATTACTAAATGATGAGATAAAAAGTCGCTTGAAAACAAATCTTGTGCAGAGTAAATCATTGATGGAGATGTTAGAAAATTCTATAAAAAAATATCACAACAAGATAATCACCGCAGTTGAGGTGATAAATGAGCTCATAGAGTTGGCAAAAGATATACACAAGATGGACGAAGAGCCAAAAGAGATGGGATTGAGTGATTTTGAGTATGCTTTTTATAGTGCCGTAGCTTCTAACGATAGTGCAAAAGAGCTTATGAAAAAAGATAAACTAAGAGAATTGGCCATAGTTTTGACACAAAAAATACGAGAAAATGCCTCTATTGATTGGACTATAAAAGAGAGTGTTCGCTCTAAACTCAAAGTTATAGTTAAACGAACTTTACGACAATTTGGCTATCCCCCAGATATGCAAAAATTAGCTACCCAAACGGTACTGAAGCAAGCTGAGATGATTGCCAAAGAATTGACTGAGCCAATGGCAGAAGTTGGTATCTCAAAATAGATAATGAGTGCACCGATGTTTTGTTTATTTATGGAGTCAATATTTTATCATTTTTTTATGCTTCGTAATCAGTTTGTTGGTTTTTAGGAGAAACTCAAGAGGGATTTACCCCTCTGATTTATAGATTATTTTCTTTTTTATACTCCATTATCATGGTATATGCTTCATCTTTAAGCTTTAGTTTCTCTTTTTTTAGAGTATCTAGCTCACTGTCGCTTATAAATTCTTTGCCATTTTCAACTGTTTCAATCTTCTTATCAAGCTCATTGTGCCTTTCAAAGATTTTAGCAAAGTGTGCATTTTTAGTTTTTATTTCAGAAATTATATCTCTGTATTCGTGTAACATGTTTTCTCCTGTTTAAGTTTTTGCTATACTGCATCCGCATTTTATCAAACAAATACTTTAAGTTCGATAATCTGCATTTATCTTGACATATTCGTAACTCAAATCACATCCATATGCAGTATATGAAGAATTACCAATATTTAAATTACATGTGATTTTATAAGAATCTTTTTTCATGACTTTATATGCTTTATCTTCCGTTACTTTATCTAAAATAGGGTGTGTTTTTGAATAAATCAAAACATTATCATAATAAATTTCAAGTTTTTCTTCATCACATGTTATATTTGAAGCACCTATTGTAGAAGCAATTCTTCCCCAGTTTGGGTCTTCACCAAAAATTGCTGTTTTTACAAGCAAGGAATTACTAAGTGCAGTTGCGGTTTTTTTTGCCTCTCCTTTACTTTTAGCTCCATTTACTTCAAAAGCTACAACTTTGTTTGAGCCCTCACCATCTTTTAGTATCAAAAGACTTAAGTTTTTAGTGATAAATTTTAAAGCTTCATCAAAAGCAGTCTTGTTATATACATTCTTTGTCTTGTTGGCAAGCAGTAAAACTGTATCATTTGTAGATGTATCGCCATCAACACTTATGGCATTAAAAGAGTCTTCAACACTTTTTTGTAAGAGTTCATCCATATCTGATTTTGGTATATTTGCATCTGTGACTATAAAGCACAACATTGTAGCCATAGCTGGATTTATCATGCCAGCTCCCTTGCAAATACCAGCGATATGGAAAGAACTTCCGTTATCTAGCTCGACTCTTAGGCATATCTCTTTTTTAAAACTATCAGTTGTCATGATAGCCTCTGCACAAGAGTTGGAATCCTTAGCGTCCAAATCAAACTTGCTAACCGCATTTATAATTCTTTCTTTATCCAGCGGATATCCTATGACTCCAGTTGAGCTCATAATAGGATTTATCATGTTTGGCACTTTTATATTTTCAAATATAAAATCGATATCTTCTATCCCTTTTTGCCCAGTTATTGCATTTGCATTCTTTGAATTCATTAAGATAAAATTTGTTTGAAATCCCTCAGGGTATCTATTGAAATGTTTTATAGGGGCAGCTTGAAATTTGTTCGTAGTAAAAACAGCAGATATATCACAAGGCTTATCGCTTCTTATAAAACCTACATCTTTTGCACCATTTTTTTTAAATCCAGCACTAACGCCACCACAACCAAAGCCTTCTACATTATTGATGCCATTTTTTAATGAAATTAGATTAAACATATTTTAACTCCTGTGGCATATATTTACTTTTTACTATATTTTTAGTCTTTTTGATTCCTTCACCTGTTCCTATGACCAAAAGTTTTGATTTGCCACTGATGAGTGTTTCTCCTCTAGGCATTGGCGTAAACTTTCCATTTGTATCTTTGATACCGATTATACTGACATTTGCTATATCTCTAATATGAGCTTCTTTTATCTTTTTAAATCTCAACCAAGAATTTTCTGGCACATCTATTTCTTCCATATCTAGTGGTATGTCTCGTCTATAAAGTATATTTTCAAGCATATTTTCCATATCAGGTCGAACACTCATGGCACTTATCCTTTGAGCCATCAATTTTGTAGCCGATACTACGCTATTTGCTCCTAATTTTTTTAATTTTTCCATATCGCTTTGATTGGAGGCATGAGACATTATGAAGTAAGGGGTTTTCAATCCTATCTCTTTTTCAAAGAGTCTAGTTGTCGCTATTTGTGCTATATTGTCTGCTAGATTTTCGCTTAGTGTTATGAGTCCTTTTGCACTAGAAAGGCTTGATTTAAGGAGAGCAGTTTCGGTATGTGGCTCTTCTTGCACAAAATGAATATATCTATTTTCTTGAGCAATTTTTGCTAAGTCTTTGTTTGGAGCTACGACAACAAAAGGGATATGGTTTTCTCTAAATTGTTTGGTTAACTCTTTTGTGTATTCGTTATGATAGCAAATTACATAGTGATTCTTTAACCTTGCGATTTTATATAGCATTTGACGCTCCTTTAATATTCTTACAAAATCTCCCTTATTTAATACTTCGACTAAGATACCGATAGAAAAAGAAAATACTCCAAAGCCAAGTATTATGAGGGTTAAAGTGAAAATCCTACCTGCTTTTGAAATAGGAGCAATTTCACCAAAGCCAACAGTTGTAAAAGTGATACCAGCTTGATATATCGCATCATCTAGCGAGAAGCCATCGATAATCATATATCCTAAAGCTCCGATTAGTATCATCAAAACTGTTAGTATAAGCGGAAGTCTAAAAGGTTTTAATTGTTGGTATAATTCAGTATTTAAATTGATAGCGGGGACTTTTCTATCACTCCAATGTAAAAGCTTTTTAATTTTTTGAAGTAAAGACACTTAAGTCACTTTAAATCCCCATTTTTTGGGGTAGGGTTAAGCGTTTTTCTTCATTGTACGAAGTGTTGAAGCAGCAACTTTTATCTTTCTAGTTGTGCCATCTTCTAAAGTAACTCTTACTGTCCTTAGATTTGGTAAAAATCTTCTTTTTGTTTTGTTATGAGCATGACTGACATTGTTTCCAACCATCGGTCCTTTTCCTGTTATCGCGCATCTTCTTGCCATTTTAAATTCCTTGGGTTTTGATTAAGTCTGACATTATACCAAAATTTTATAAAGGTTTTATGAAATTAAAGATAAAATCTACAAATTTCTATGGCAAGGAGATATTTTTTATGCTTACTAGCTCTACCATACAAAGATATATAAGCACAATTCCGCCAATTCCAAAAGTTATAAAATCTTGTTTAGCATATCTTGATGCCTCAGATATGGTACAAGCTGCAAATGTTGCTAGTGAAGATAAAGTTTTTGTTTTTTATTTAGCTTCAATTGTAAATAAACCGATATTTGGCTTTAGAGATGAAATCAAAAATATAAATCAAATATTTGGAGTACTAGGATTAAGTCGTGCTAGGCAGATAGTATATGGGTATTATCTTCTTTTAATACTTCCTAAAAAATGGGAAGTATTTAATTTTTCAAATAGAAAATTCCAAGATTTACAATCAAACTTGATAGTAAACTGGAACAAAATACTAAATTTTTTAAATATTAATGATAAAGATTCTCGTCAATTTATTTCTTTGATTCCTGCATCTTTGATAGTTTGTGAAATGTTGTTTCGAGATATAATAGAAACTGTGCAACTGCTTAGAAGTTCAAAACAGATAAGTTTTGATGAATTGCTTTATAAAATGAGTGACTACACCTTGTTTGATGTTACAATAAAAATTGCCAAAAAGTGGGAATTTAGTGAAGATGTACAAAATCTGATATCTCAAATCTCATCAAAAAAATTAACAAAAGAGACGAACTCTTTTAGAGTTATAATATTTTTAAGATTGCTTTTGAGCTATGAAATGAGTAAGCCATATATAATCAAAAGCGGATTAAATGATTTTTTTAATTTCCCATTAGATTTTAATGAAAAAGATATCGCTGATTTTTATAAATTGATGGACGATTAAGCACAGTATGAAACCTTCAATAAAGAATTCCGTTGCTATTTTTTATCCAAATGGATTTATAGATGGAGATAATGCTTCTTCAATTATAACAGGTATTGACGAAACTGAAATACTCAATAAAAAACCTCAAGCGATATTTATATCTTTAAAAAAAGTTATATTTTTTAATAAAAAAGGCATGGCATACTTAGCAGATAGGATGAGTTTTCTAAAAGATGAATGTGCTGCATTTGTTGGATTTTGTGATTATAATGAGAAAAAATACGATTTTATATTAAGTCTTTTTTCTCATGATATATCATTTTCACTTATACAAAGCGAAGAGATGTTGTATATGTTTTGTGGTACCAAAAAAATTGAAAAAAAAGAAGTTATTATCTATACAAAAAATAGTGCTCAAAAAAATCAACTTGCCATGGCTTTGATAGAGAGAAAACACGAAGTTTTTATAGCAAAAGACAAGGAAGATTTTTTAAGCAAAAGAAAAAATTTTGATAATGTTGTTGAAAATTCTTATATTGGAAGTATAGAAAAAAAAGTATCTGTCTTTATCAAAAATAATATAATAATTTATACACTAAAAGGCTTTATAGATTCTGATTTTGCTGAAAATTTTGACAAGAAATATCATAAAAATGCTATAAAAGTTGGTTTTAGGATATTTTGTTTTAATGCAGATGATGTTTCGTCTGTAAATATACATGGTGCAAATTTCTTGGCAAAATTATCCATAGAAGGGGCGGAGTACGGAGTAAGTGTAGCAATATGTGGTTTAAAAGCAGGAAAGATTACTAAAATTTTAATGAATGATATGGAAGATTCAGGAATAATGCTCTACGCTGATTTGAAATCTTTTTTTGAAGATGAAGTAGCTGTGCACCAAGCAAATTTAGAAGTTTTAAAAAATGTGAAAAAAACAAATATAAATAAAAAAATCATCTCTATTTTACCTGAAATTATAGATTCTGTTGTGCACACAATGGAAGTGCTCTCGGATAAAACAGCTCAAAAACAAAGTGTTAAAATAAGAGAATTAAATGATGTTAAAGAGATAGATTGCCTGACATCCATTGTAGGAGTTTACGGTGATATAAATTGTGTTATCATACTGATAATGCAGAGTGAAATTGCAAAAAAAGTATGTAAGATTTTGATGCCCGAGGAGTACTCACCTGAAGATTTGAGCGATGCTTATAGTGAGTTTTCGAATGTAATTGGCGGGAAAGTGATACAAAAATTAAAAAGTAGGCATATAAATATTGAGATAACAATGCCTAGAATTTTTTATAAGATATCAGAAGTTATGAAGTTAAAAAACGGATACTCAGGTGTCCAAGCAAATTTTAAAATAGAAAATCAAGATATGATTTTATTTCTATCAAAATAAGGACAATAAAATGAAATTACAGAAGTCACTACTTCGTGCTTCAGTAGAGCGTGAATTGTTTAGGAATTTACTTCCTAGACAAAATGACAATAAAAACAGGTTTCTTCTTGGCGAAGCCAAAGCTTCAGTCGCGAGGAATTTTGCTTGGGCTTTGCCCAAACAAAAGGGGACAATAAAATGAAAGTAGCCCCTAGTATATTATCAGCAGATTTTGGAAAATTAGATGTTGAAATTAAGGCAATATGTGATGGTGGAAGTGATTATGTTCATGTAGATGTTATGGATGGGCATTTTGTGCCAAATCTTACTATCGGTCCAGTCGTTGTCAGTGCTGTAGCAAAAGTAGCTACAAAACCCCTAGATATTCATCTCATGGTTGAAAATAATACTTTTTTTGTAGAGCTTTTTGCTCCACTAAAACCAGAGTTTATATCATTTCATATAGAGAGTGAATCACATCCTCATAGGCTTATCCAAAAGATAAAAAGCCTCGGTATAAAGCCAGCAATTGTCTTAAATCCTCATACTTTACCCGAATCTATAGAGTATCTCTTAGAAGATTTAGATATGGTTCTATTGATGAGTGTTAACCCCGGATTTGGTGGGCAAAAATTTATACCCTCAGTCGTAGAAAAAGCAAGAAGGTTAAAGAGCATGATAAATGCAAGAGATTTAAAAACAGTTATAGAAGTTGATGGTGGAGTAAATGATAAGAATATAAAAGATTTGAAAAATGCAGGAGTAGATATAGTAGTAGCTGGAAATTATGTCTTTAGTAATCCATCATATAAAAATGCGATAAGTAGCCTAAAATAGTGGTGCCAAAAGTAAAGATTTGTGGCATCACAAACTTAGAAGATGCCTTGAGTGCAGTAGAGTTTGGTGCAGATGCATTAGGCTTTGTTTTTTATGAAAAATCTCCAAGATATATCAAACCTGAAAAGGCAAAAGAGATAGTAGAGCAACTTCCTCCATTTGTAGAAAAAGTTGGACTTTTTGTAAATACTAAAGCATCAAATATCAATGAAATATGCAAAAAATCAGGCATGACATTAGCGCAAATTCATTTTGATGGGGATAAAAATCTATATGCCAAGTTGGATTTACCGCATATTAAGGTGATAAGGGTTACAAATAAGCAAGATTTGCAAAAACATAGAGATGAATACAGACTAGTTGATGCCTTTGTGGAAAATTTTGGTGGAGAGGGGAAAAGGGTTGATGTTTCATGGTTTAAAGGCATTGATTGCTCTCGTATCATCTTGGCAGGCGGATTAAGTAGCGAAAACTTAGATGAAATAAAACAGTTTAATTTTTATGGGTTTGATGTGAGTAGTGGAGTAGAGAAAGAAAAAGGCAAGAAAGATAGGCAAA
>JAADIZ010000158.1 GCA_013151055.1 Campylobacterota bacterium | reverse complement strand
ATTTAAAAAGTTTAGATTTATCTTTTAAAAATTTACATTCAATCCCAAAGTATATATTTGAGTTATCATCTCTTGAAAACTTAAACTTATCTCACAATCAACTAACAGAATTACCAAAAGATATAATCAAGCTAAAATCATTAAAAGTTTTAAATATATCTTGGAACCATATCATGTATAATCTTGATTTCTTACCAATAGATATAAAAGTAAACAGTACTTGGAATAGATAATGAAAATATTATCAGAAGAAGAGTTTAAAAAAGAGTTAGACAAAATTGTGACTTATGGTGATAATGATATAGCAATAGGTATAGAAGACTTACATAGGGGCATTGAAAATCATCCGTTTAAAGTTGAATGTTTAGATACTGAGGACATAAACCAAATTACAAACAATAAAGATTTAATAATAATGAGTAGTTCTGAATATTGTGGTTCAAATTCAGCAGTAGAAGTTATAAAATCAATTATTTTAGATTTTGAAAAGAATAAGTTCTTAATAAGAGAAACTGATGGTATTTTAGTATATTTTCAAGTAAATTTAAATTATAAAATAATGAGTTTTGCAGATGCTGTGGAAATAATTTATGACAAATGTGAATATGAATGTCTATCTATGGAACCAGATATAATTTGGGGAGTATCTTGTGATAATGATTTTGAAGATGATTATGTAAAAGCTACTGTTTTTGTAAGTTATTCTAAAAAAAGGAAGTTAGGTTATGCTAATAACTGTATATTATAAAGGTTAAAATAGGTTAGTAAAATAATTTTGAAGTTAAAATAATTAAAAGCAAATACTGACCTTGTTAAAAGTTTTGAAAGATTGTATCTTTTCTCTGTTTGGTCGATTTATTCTGTAGAATAATTCTTCTTGAAAGGGATAAATTATGAAACTTAACAGCTCTTTTACATCAACACTATATCGAGATATATCTATAAACTCTTCTCAAAAATCAGATAAAAATGCAAAGTTGAGTGCAAAAGATATATCCGATAGCTATCTGGCACAATATCAGATAAAGATATCTCAAGATACACAATTTGAAATAAACAAACAAATAGATGTTTTTACACTCAAAGATACAGGCTATGATGGCAAATCGATAGGTGATTTAACTCAAAATGAAGCTAAAGACTTAGTGAGCAAAGATGGTTTTTTCGGTATCAAAAAAACTAGTGATAGATTGTCGAGTTTTGTACTAAATGGTGCAGGAGACAACATAGAGATGCTCAAAGCTGGAAGGGATGGCATGCTAAAAGGTTTTGACGAAGCCAAAAAACTTTGGGAAGGAGAATTACCAGATATAAGCCAAAAAACGATGAAAAAAGCCCTAGAGATGATAGATACATAGATACTAAACTCAGAGACCTAGGTGCTTCAAGCATAGATACTACTGCCTAAAAAATAGCTCTAGGTTTGTATTTTCACTTTTTAATACTCCTACAAACAACTATGTGCTCATTGGCGAATTTCCGCACTGCTAATCAGTGATTCTCATGCGGTAATCACGACAAGGGGAGTGCCGATGCCTGAACAAAACTGAGCGAATCTGGTTTTCTTGCGACGAGCCTAACATCTGCAACCATAAATTCTGCGAGGGCTCCCGAAGTGCCTATGAACCCTCCTGCACATGCATAAACCTCATCACCAATCTTGAAGTCATTCACATTAGGTCCAACCGCTGAGACCACACCGGAGACATCTCCATGAAGAATAGCAGGAAGTTCGAGGCCACGAAGATTTTGACGCAGAATTTTATTATCCATTGGATTCAAGCTAGTTGCTTTTACTGCAATCAGGAGCTCTCCAGATGAAATTTTTGGTACAGGAACTTTAGTTAGTTCAAAGTGTGCTCTGTTTTGTTAGCAAGTCTTATGCTGCAATATTATACTTTCGGATATCAACTTCTACACCATTTTTGACAATTTCTCTTGCTTTATTGAGTAATTCTTTCGTTGTAGATTCATCAATATATTTTTCACCACAATTATCACAGATCTGGGCTGGAACTTCTTTAAATACAATAGTTGAACTTCCTTTTTCTAAAGTTACTGTTGTTGTACCTTCTTTTGTTTCTCCATGTTTACAAATCATACATTTCATTTTTCAATCCTTCTCTTGTAATCATCACTCCATTTGTTTTTATCTGGGTAATAAGCAGTAATAATTATAATTTCATTATCTTCATGATTTTTAGCAAAAACAACATGAAGA
Organism: Campylobacterota bacterium; assembly: GCA_013151055.1. GTDB lineage: Bacteria > Campylobacterota > Campylobacteria > Campylobacterales > Sulfurospirillaceae > JAADIZ01. The sequence continues at coordinate 937 of JAADIZ010000158.1, read as the reverse complement.
GGTTTGTCATTTAGCCCTAAAACTAAAAATGACGGATATGGTTTATCATCATAGTATTCTTCTATGATTTCACCATTCTTTATCGTATTTTCAACATCAACCTCAAAAATATCTCTTTCAAACATTCTTTGAATCGCATGTTCTCTATATGCAAAAGTCAAAAATCACCTCATTAGCTTTTTAGTGCTATATTATATCGAAATTTATTCTTCTTTTAGATTTACAAATTTATCACTTGTCATACTAGGTATAAATTCTTGAATTTCATATGTTGCTAAATTATTTATTTTAAATGGGTCTTGTTCTAAGACTTCTCGTAGTTTTCCTAAATTTTTAAGTTTTGAAAATATAATACCGCCTGTTCTTGGTATTTTTCTTCCTGAAGTTATAAAATTACCTTTTTCATACTGTTTTTTTAAATATTTTATATGTATAGGCAATAATTCATCTACTTTTTCTAAATCAACTATATAAGTTAGTGATATTATAAACATTTTAATCCTTTTGCTAACGGTTGAAGATAGCCTATAAATTTCCGCTAGGTAAAATATTGGCTCCTGCGAGACTGTGAAAGAACCCAATCTCATTTTATATAAACCAATTCTAGCAAAACATATCTAAAACTAACCATGTTCAAACCCAATAAGAATAAGTCTATATAAAAGGTTAAATATGGGCATATACAAACAAGGATTAAACAGAAAACAACAACTAATATTTCCTCCAAGTTTAGATGAATTAGTTGATGAAGATAATATGGTTCGTGCTATAGAGGAATATGTAAATATACTAAATATTTCTAAACTCAATATAAAGAGTAAAAAAAGCTTGATAAAAGATGGGCAACCAGCATTTCATCCACGATTGTTACTAAAAATATATATCTATGGCTACCTAAATAAGATAAGAAGTAGTAGAAAACTAGAACTTGAGATTG
>JAADIZ010000050.1 GCA_013151055.1 Campylobacterota bacterium | reverse complement strand
TGAAGAAAAAAGTATTTTAGTTGAAGTAACTGGATATCAAAGAAACAAATACTATGCATTTGATAAATATCTAAAAATCTATAGTAAGAGTTAAAGCTCTAAAGTTTACTAAGGATTTTTATAGTAAAGGTTAAGACTCTAAAGTTTACTAAAAAGTTTACTATTTCAACTTAAAGCTCTAACTTGAACTATAAAAATAAGAGTTCAAGTGAATAGTAACATAAACCAAAAGGAAGATTATGTATAAATATTTTTAGTAGTGCTGAACTTGATGAAAAAGTGGTTGTTTCCAAAATGGAAATAACCACTCATCATGGAGCAATACAGGGGAAAAGAGATAAAATTACTCAAAAATGAGTTAAAAAATTTAAAAGAACAAAAAAAGGACTTATGCAAAAGTTACTAACTGGGGAAGCGAGGGTACAGGGATGAATATAGATATATATTGCGATGAAACACTAACAGACCTTTTTACATCAAAAAAAAGTGAAAAAAGATACATGCTTCTTGGTGGAGTTTGGATAAATAGAGATATAAAAGAAAAAATAAAACAAGATATAAAAAGTTTAAGAAAGAAATATAACTGTTGGGGAGAGATAAAGTGGGTCAATGTTTCACCTTCAAAAAAAGAGTTTTATTTAAAGCTTATAGAGTTATTTTTTAATTATGGTGAAGATATTAGATTTAGGTGTATAGTGATTGATTCACAAAAAATTATTTGGTCTTATCATGAAGAAGATAAAGAGCTTGGGTTTTATAAGTTTTATTACCATTTGATACATAAGTGGATAGGCGAATATAATAATTATAAAATCTTTCTTGATGCTAAAAAAAATAAAAAAATAAATAGAGTTGCTATGCTTGAGCAAGTATTGCAAAATAGATTTAGATATGATGATTTGCTTATAAAACAAGTTCAGGCATTACCTTCAAAAGAGGTAGTTTTGATTCAGTTGGCTGATCTTTTCTTAGGCTCTATTAGTGCAAAATTAAATAACATACCATTAACAAATAGTGCCAAAATAGATTTTATAAAACAAATAGAACAAAGATTAGGCAAAAAAATAGCACCAACTTATGCTAATGAAAATAAATTTAATATTTTTAAAATTACTCTACAAGGTCAATTATAATGGCTTATGAGTTGTTGCATCTTTCTTGCAAAGATGAATATAAAAATTTTTATGAAGAAAATTATTGTAAAAATCCAACGATGACATTTGATAATATTTCTGTATATTTTAAAAAAGGTAGTTTTCATCATGCTTTTTTTGAAAGTAGTGACAAAAGAGGTGCGGATGATATTTTTTCACAAACTAGAGCTACTAGAATAGGGTGGATAAAAAAGATTTTACAAAGTCCAAATGCAACTTTATATCAAGGTTGGAATAGCAAAAAAAGAACTTATGATCCATGCGGTAGAGTCGCACTTGAGTATGAAGAGTTTGTAGTGATAGTTAGACTTTCATTAAATAAAAAAGATAGGTTAAAAGCTAATTTTATAACTTGTTATCAAGCCAACAATAGTATAGCAAAAATAAAAACATCACCACTTTGGGATAAGGAAGAATGTATAAAGAGACTAAGGTGCAAAAAAAATGGTCGCTGATTTGCTACGCTGGTTCAGCGACCGAAACACTCGATTGATTCAAATACTGTTAAGTATTGAACTCTGTTAGTAATTGTATCGAATAGTAGATTAAGTGCACTTTAAAAAATATTGAGATATCTATAGTTCAAGTTAAAGCTCTAAAGTTTACTAAAAAGTTTACTATTTCAACTTAAAGCTCTAACTTGAACTATAAAAATAAGAGTCCAAGTGAATAGTAACATAAACCAAAAGGAAGATTATGAATAAATATTTAAATTGTGTGAAACTTATTGAAAAAGTGGTTGTTTCCAAAATGGAAATAACCACTCATCATGAAGCAATGCAGGGAAAAGAACAAACAAAAAAAGCTAATTTTATAATCTTATTTTAGAGTTGGAGAAAAAATGAACACAAATATATCAACAGAAAAATATCTTCAAAACAATGTAATAGATTTACTAAAATCTATGGGCTATATATTTATCTCTAGCGAGGATAATGTAGCTCTTCGCCATGGAAAACTTTTCGATGTACTCTTAAAAGATATCTTAGTAAATCAACTCCAAAAGTTAAATAACTTTGAGTATAAAGGCATCACCTATCCATTTTCTCCAAAAAATATAGCTCATGCGGTGCAAAGTTTGGAGGAGTCTTTAAATGAGGGATTAATGAATGCCAATGCTAAGATAACCGACCAACTTGTGCTCGGAAACTCTTATCAAGAGGAGTTGTTTGACGGGGTTAAAAAGAGCTTTTCACTTAAATACATCGACTTTAAAAATCCTGAAAATAATGTTTTTCACTTTACAGAAGAGTTTAGTATAGATAGAGTTATGCGAAATGAAAAAGACAAGACAAGGCGACCCGATATAGTCCTTTTTATAAATGGCATTCCTTTTGGTGTAATTGAGCTTAAAAAATCAAGTGTCCAGAGTGGACAAGGTGTATCTCAAATGCTTAGAAATCAACTAAAAGGAGAGATACCACATCTTTTTAAATTTACACAGATTTTACTCGCTGGAAATAATCACTCACCAATTTATGCGACTTCTGGCACACCCAAAAAGTTTTGGGCTACTTGGAAAGAGGATGTAGGGCAAGGTATAAATACTCTTGTAGCAGATAGAATACCTAGTAAACTTGACAATACTATTTATTCATTATTTGAGAAAAACAGAGTTTTGGAGCTTTTGCACTCTTTTATCATCTTTGATAACAAAGTAAAAAAGATAGCAAGGTACCAACAATACTTTGCCATAAAAGAGATAATGAAAAAGATAGATAAACTTGATGCTACAGGCAGGCGGGGCGGTGGACTTATCTGGCATACACAAGGGAGTGGAAAGTCTCTTACTATGGTGATGTTAACCCGTGTTATAAAAAGAGAGATTGTAAACTCAAAAGTAGTGGTAGTTACAGATAGAAAAGATTTGGATAGACAGATACACTCTACTTTTAACAAAAGTGAGATAGAAGCAAGCAGAGCAAGAAGTGGAAGAGAACTTATAGAGCTTTTGCAAAGTGGAAAAAGTGTTATAACAACTCTCATTCATAAATTTGAAACTGTCAAAAAAGAGAAAGTCATACTTGATGACCCAAATATTTTTATACTTGTTGATGAATCACACCGAACACAAGAGGGGGACTTGAACAAGGCTATGAACAAAGTCTTTCCGTTCGCTTGTTATCTTGGATTTACTGGTACTCCGCTTATGAAAAAAGAAAAAAGCACTATATCTAAATTTGGTGGACTTTTACACAAATACACCATAGACCAAGCAGTAAGAGATGGGGCGGTTTTGCCACTGCTTTATGAGGGAAGATTGGTTGAGCAGTGGATTAGTGATGAAAAGGGGCTTGATAGAAGATTTGATGTGCTAAGCCGAGACTTAAATGATGAACAAAAACTTGACTTGAAAAAGAAGTGGGCAAGATTTCAAAAAGTGGCTTCAAGCGAGCGAAGACTTGAGATGATAATGTTAGACATAAATGAGCATTTTAAGAAAAATATTCAAGGCACAGGATTTAAGGCAATGTTAGCCACAAGTAGTAAATACGAGGCTATAAAGTATCATAAGCTTTTTGAGGAGATAGGAGATATAAAAACTGCTTTTGTCATCTCTGCACCTGATAGTAGAGAGGGTTATGAGAGTGTCGATGAGGACAATAAAGCATTTATAAATGAAGAGTGGCAGCGAATCATAAAAAAGTATGGAGATGAAGATAGATACATAGAAAAGGTAAAAGATGAGTTTGTGGAGGGTGAAGAGTGTGAGCTTCTCATAGTGGTTAGCAAGCTCTTGACTGGTTTTGATGCACCAAGAGCGACAGTTCTCTATATAGATAAAGAGTTAAAAGAGCATAATCTGCTTCAAGCAATTGCACGAGTAAATAGGCTTTATGATGGTAAGGATTTTGGTTTTATTATTGATTATAGAGGTTTACTTGGCAACCTTGATAGTGCTTTGACTTCTTACTCATCACTCGATGGATTTGATGAGGAGGATTTGGTTGGAGCTGTAATTGATGTTAAAGAAGAGATAGCAAAGGTTAAAACATTTTATTCTCATTTAGAAGAGCTTTTTAAGACTATTAAAAATAAAAAGGACACTGAAAGTTACGAGGTATTTTTAGCAGATGAGAAGATACGAAAAGAGTTTTATGAGTATCTTTCCAACTATGCCCGTGCTTTAAAACTCGCACTCTCATCTGACAAAATAGATGAGATTTTTAGCCAAAAAGAGATACAAGAGTATAAACTCAAGATGAAGTTTTATGCAAATCTTAGAGCAAGTGTAAGGATAAGGTATCATGAGAGTGTAGATTTTGGTAAGTATGAAAAACAGATGCAAAAACTACTTGACACTTTTATAAGTGCCGAAGATGTCCATCAACTCACAAAATTGGTAAATATCTTTGATGAAGATTTTGAGAGTGAGATAGAGCGAATAGTAGGAGATAATGCAAGAGCAGATACAATACTAAGTGCTCTAAGTGCTACTATAACGGAGAAAATGGACTCAAACCCTGCTTATTATGAAAAACTCTCTTTAAGGATAAAAGAGATAATACAAGAGCATAAAAATAACAGACTTACAGATGAAGAGAAGTTGAAAAACGCAAAAGATGTAAGAGATATGCTTCTTGCAAAAGATGATACACAGAATGAAAACTATCCTGAAACCATCAAATATAATAAATGTGCTATAGCTATATATGATAATATAGCTGATGAATTTAATGAACTTTTAGGAGATAGGGCAGAGGAAGTTTTAGAGAAGTTATCTATATCTTTTGATGATATTTTTAAAGAATCTAGTAAAAAACCTGATTGGGCAAATAATAGTGATGTTACAAATCAGATAGATGGACAGATTGAAGATATTTTATGGGAATTAGAAGATGAATATAGTGTCAAATTTGGCAATATTGATGAAATTATAGCAAGAGTGAGAAGCATTGGAATCAACAATTATTCAAAATAATATACAAATTATAAAAAAAGATATTAAAAATATCACTCTAAAAGTAAAGCCTACATGTGAAGTGATTTTAACTGCCCCACTACTAACTACGGATGAACATATTGAGTATATTTTAAAAAAAAGAGAAGATTGGATTAGTAAAAAGATAGCATTTTATAAAGCCAACTATAAACTTCAAATAAAAGAGTTCGTAAGTGGTGAAAACTTTAAATATTTAGGAAAAAATTATAGACTAAAAGTAATCCAAAGTGGTGAAGAGTGTGTCAAACTGCAAAGAGGCTACATACAGATATTTATAAAAAATAAAAACAATTTAGAGAAAAAAAAGAGACTTTTGAATGATTGGTATCTTTTGAAAGCACAGAAGTATTTTAAAAAGATTATCGCTAAATATTCGAGTATAGTTAATGTAGATATTCAAAACATTAGAATCAGACAAATGAAAACTAGATGGGGAAGTTGCAATAGTGCCAAATCATACATCAATCTAAATACTGAGCTTATAAAAAAGTCAACATATTGTGTAGAGTATGTAATATTTCATGAATTAGCCCACTTGGTGCATCCAAATCACAGCAGAGAATTTTACAACTATTTGAGTACTTATATGCCAGATTGGAAAAAAAGAAAAGTCCTGTTGGAAAGTAAATCATAAAAAATGGCCGGGAGAAGAAGATTCGAACTCCTTGTTTCAGACAAAAAAGATGAAGAGTACTATGTCTAATTAAAGGTAGCTAAAGGGGTATTTACTTTTTATTTTTGTAGCATATTTTGGTTAAAAGTAAATACCCAACCCTCTTGGGATACTATTGCATTCTTGATTAAAAGATGATATAATAATACCTATAAATAAGTAGGTATGATAAGTTGATTGACAAATTAAAAAATAATCCTAAAGATGTTAGTTTCCAAATTTTAAAAAAGATATTAGAGGAAAATGGATATATAGGGGTAAATACTGGTGGTAGCCATTGGGTATTTAGAAAAGATGGCAAAGAATCAATCACTATACCATATAAAAGACCTATTAAAATTATATATGTAAAAAAAGTGATAGCACTTATAGGAGTATAAAAATGATAAAAGATAAAAATTATTATAAAAGTATAGATTACGACATCATAGTGGACAAGTTAAGCAAAGAAGACGGTGGAGGATACTTTGCATACTATAAAGACATACCTTCTGTTATGGGCGATGGTGAAACCAAAGACGAAGCCATAGAAGATGTCAAAAAAGCATTTGATAGCTATGTAGAAGTTAGTATAAAAAATAGAGATATTGTTAAAGAACCAATAAACCTTCACAAAAGAGAAAAAATAAATATAACGATACCAAAAGATAAACTCATAGGCTTGGACTTATATGTAAAAGAACATCATACAAATAGAAGCCAAGTCCTAACAACACTTACCAGCATGCTTTTAAATCAAAGAATAGATATAAATTCGATATAAAAAAGTGAAAAAGGCGTAGTGAAAACAGGGCTTGAATTTTGAATTATATTGAAATAAAAATATTTTAAATCTCTAAATCGGTTGGGACTGTAAACCAAACTGTGTAAACCACCTCTAGCCTCATATCCTCAATTAGCATATTTTACCATAATGTCTTGAAAAAATATGCAAAGTTGAGGATAAATCTCACTCCAATCTCTAATTTTAGTCCTGTTCCATTTATCTTGCACCTGCTGGGTAGAGAGATAAAGCATCTTGAAAGCTGATTCTATAGTGGGAAATGAGCCTTTTCCTTTCGTCTTTCTTTTGATATTTGAGTTCAAAGATTCGATAGGATTAGTCGTATAAATTAGTTTTTTTATGGCTTCTGGATACTTATAAAAAGTTGATAATTCATTCCAGTTGGTTTGCCAAGATTGATATATGTGAGGATATTTCTTACCCCATATATCATTAAACTCTTCTAGTGCAAGCTGTGCCTTTTCTTCGGTTGGTGCAGTGTATATTGTTTTTAAATCTTTAGCTACATCTTTTCTATCTTTCCAAGATACATATCTTAAAGAACTTCTTATCTGATGAACGATGCATCTTTGTATCTCTGCTTTGGGATAAACTGCCTCTATTGCTTGAGCAAATCCATTGAGACCATCTATGGCAAATATTAAAACATCTTGTACTCCTCTGTTTTTTAGCTCATTTAAGATTGTTAGCCAGTATTTACTTGTTTCATTCTCTCCTATCCATATACCAATAATCTCTTTTTTACCCTCTAGTGTAATTCCAAGCATTATATATGCAGCTATATTTTTAACTACTCTATCTACTCTTATTTTTAGAACTGTAGCATCCATAAAGATAATGGGATATATAGAGTCTAATGGACGGCTTTGCCACTCTTTGGCTTTTTCTACTATAGCTTCAGTGATATGTGATATTGTTTCAGGTGATATTTCGTAACCATATAAATCATCTAGATGGTGCTGTATATCTCTAACACTCATACCTTTGGTATATAATGAGAGGATTAAATCTTCAGTTCCTTCAATGAGGGTTTGTCGCTTTTTTACTAGTTGTGGCTCAAATGTGCCATCTCTATCTCTTGGTATTGATACATCAAACTCTCCATATTTACTTTTTAGTGTTTTTTTATTGTGCCCGTTACGATAGTTTGAATTATCTGATTTATTGTGTTTATCATAACCCAAGTGATCTGTAAGTTCTACCTCTGAGGCTGTTTGATATATTTCTTTAAGCATATCCTTGAATTCATCTAAAATCTCTTCAATATTGATACCTTTTCCACTCCTTATGGCTTTAGCTATCTCTTCTTTGTTTACTAAACTCATTATGTAAATCCTTTTGTAAATTTAACCAGTTTGATATTTTACCAAACTGGTTGTAATTTTGGATTTACACAGTTAGTTTTACAGTGCCAATCGGTTTTACCCATTTTTTAAAATTCAAATTTCTGGTTAAAAGTAAATACCCGACCCTGCTAATTTGCGACCCCTGCTAATTTGAGAGATAGTTATAGTGCTAGTTCAAATTTACCATTTAATTCACGAATCATATCAAATGGATCCATATAAGATACTCCAAATTGTTCACAAATATTAGGAATTTTTACTTTTCTTATAGTAGCACTGACAATAAGAGTTTCATGCGTTACAATAGTTGCTTCTTCTAATACCGCTGCTTTTGCAATTAACCAAGGGTCTGCTCCACCAAGAAATCTTGTAATTTCATTTTCACTAAATCCATTATTATTTACAAAATTTGCAATTTCTCCAAATTGGTTTTGTGTATTTTCATCAGCAGAAGAGAAAAATGTGATATCATCTTTTTTATCTTTTACCCAATCAGCAAGTTCATCATTACCATTAGTAAGTTCTGTATATATCATGTCAACACTAGCTATAATAGAGTTAGTAGAGTTTTCTTCTATAAAATCCCAAAAAGCAGGGCAAAAGTCCATTCCATAGTGAAGGTTTTTAGCTTGAATGAGAATGTTTGCATCCAATAAATATGTCATTTTTTAATCCCTAGTTGTTTTGCATAATCATTTATTTTAGAAGCATTCATATTTATTAATATACCCGCATCTTTATATAAAAGTTTTCCCTCTAATGCAGAAGCAACAACGGCATGGGAAAAACGTTCACTTACACGAATTTTTAAAGTACTATAGAAATTTCCTCCACTACCATTTTTATTTTCTTTCTTATATTCCTCAAAACGCTCTGTTGCTTTTTCAAAAAGTTCTTGAAAGATGTCAAAATTTATAAATCTTAAATCATATGCTCTTCTAATAACGACAAAACTACTAACATGATATTTAGAGGCTATGTGTTCTATATTTTTATCATTATCTTGACTATAATTCCAGTGTTCAACAAATTCATTTTTAGGAATCAGTAATTCAGCAGCAACTTTATTACAAAATTTTTCAATTCTATCTGCATCTTGGTTATATAGGTCAATAGAGGATATGCCACTTTCTCCTATCCAAAGGTGTGCTAATTCATGTGCTAGAGTAAAAATTTGTGCACTTTTTGCATCAGCAGTGTTTACAAAAATTAGGGGAGCATAGTTATCACTAATTGCAAATCCTCGAAATTCAGAAACCGTTAGATGCTTATGAGTATTGTTTGCTAAAACACTATTTCTCATTATTAGAATCCCTACTGCTTCAGCCTTTGTACTTATCTCTTTAATGTAAGCATCTTTAACATTTGCAGTACTTGCAAATCCACTTTCCCATTTTAAAGTTCTACGAATATCTAATACAACATCTTCAATACTGCTATTAATGTTAAAAGAGCCAATAAAAGGTAATTTTTCTTCTTTGTTTTCAATAGCATATTCTTTATACCATTGTTGTTTTCTCTCCATATCACGAAGAAGTTCTTTAAAAGTCGGACTTAATTCTTCAGGTGTCTCATCACCTAAAGTCCTTAAGTCAGGAATAGATAAAGTCTCTTCTGGAGGTTTAGATAAATATAAATATCCAAAAGGAATTTGCAGAGTCTTAGCAACTTTTTGTGCCTGTTTAAATGTGGGTTTTGCTTTACCCTCTTCCCAAAGTTCTATTTTATTAGTTGCAATAGAAAGTTTAGCAGACAAGGCATCAATAGTCATTTGTGCACGTGTTCTTGCCCAAACTAATACACTTGGTTCAATTAATGCATGAGTTGCCATATCGTCTCTCCTTTCTAGTTTGATATTAAAAATTGATACTTTAACTTTTATTTCAATAATTATATCTTTTTTATGACTTTATGTGTAAAAAATATGTATTTTTATCGTATATGTTTAGTTATTAAACTTGAATTTAGCATTCAGGATAATTTTTTGCACTTGTAACCTGAATTATGTTTGAGTTTCCAAACTTGTTTTAAAGTTGGAAATAGGTTGGAATAAATTATTATAAAGAATATAAAAATCTCTCAAAGTTCGTAGCTTAGGGGTTAAAAATGGTTTATGGAAGTAAATGGCCGGGAGAAGGAGAAGGAGATTCGAACTCCTGGAGGTGTGACCCTCGCCGGTTTTCAAGACCGGTGCATTAAACCAAGCTCTGCCATCTCCCGACAATAAAAAGTGAGTTTCGATATAAATATCAAAACAAAAAGATAAATTCTCAAAACTCAATCATCTAGTTCTCGACAAAGTCGAAGCTTTAGTGACTGAAATTTGATGAGCTTTGCTCGTCAAATTGAGACAGTTGGATGGAGGCGACACCCGGATTCGAACCGGGGATCAGAGCTTTGCAGGCTCCTGCCTTAGCCACTTGGCTATGTCGCCGTTACTTTCAAAGCTAATCCAAATTTATAAGTGGTGCCCGGAGCCGGACTTGAACCGGCACGCTCGCAATGAGCGAGGGATTTTAAGTCCCTTGCG
>JAADIZ010000020.1 GCA_013151055.1 Campylobacterota bacterium | reverse complement strand
CGATTATTTTGCCTTCTTTGGTCTTAGCTAGTAAGTTTATTTCTATCTTATCATCCCAATATCTACCTATATTGTATATTTTTTCATTTTTATATGAGAGTTTTACAAATTCAAAGCAGAGTTGCTCAAATATAAGTTGTGTAAATTCCATTTGTCTATTTTTAAAAGCATTGTAAAATTCATCATATTGAGAATCTTTTATACCTTTATACATTGGGGAAATAAAAGCAAACCAAAATCGCACAAATGGAGATGTAAATAAAATTCTTTTTGCTACATTATTTTGAGTGAAAGAAGATTCTGTTTTTATTACACCTAAATCAATTAAGTCTTCAACGCAATCCATACCATCATTGTAAGCAATTTTTGCTCTTTTGAAAGTAGAGTTGGTGCGACGATCTCCAGTAGCTGCACCGGTTAAGACAAATGGAAATAATTCATCCTTTGATATATATGCAGATATGTCATTTCTTAAGTATTTATATCTATCTAAGATGTGTTCTTGTATCAAGTCTTGCAAAGGAGTATCTAGGTTTAATTCTATGCCAAGTCCTCCAAAAACTGCAAAACTTTCAATTGCAATTTCCATGCTTTTGGGTCTGTTTGCAGTGCAGAAGTTGCTAAATTGCTCTTTTAACGAATGTGTATCTGAGTTTATGATGAGTCCTTTTAAATTTATTTAAATTATATCATATAAAAATATGATTATGCTATAATCACAAAATGAAAAAATTGATTTTATTGCTTATCTTAATTGTGTCGATTGATGCTTCGACACTGCGTATGTCCATCAGTGCAAATCCAAGTCGCATAAATCCTATACTTTCGACTGATAGTTCAAGTAGTGAAATTACGCAGTGGATATTTAATTCTCTTATTACTTATGATAAGAATGCAAAAATCAAAATGATGTTAGCCAAAAGTTATGAATTTAAAAATAAAACTACTCTGATTTTTCATTTGAGAAAAAATGTAAAGTGGAGTGATGGTAAGCCTTTTAGTGCTAAAGATGTTCTTTTTACTTATAAAACCATCATATCTCCGAAGATTTTTACACCATATTCGTCTAGTTTTAAGCATATCAAAAGTGTGAGTATCATAGATGATTATACGGTGAAAGTGGTCTATAAATATCCATATTTTCAGGCATTAGAAACTTGGATGATGGAGATTTTACCTGAACATATACTGAAAAATGAAAAAAATCTGATGACGAGTAAATTTAATCAAGCACCCATCGGAACAGGTCCGTATATACTAAAAAAGTTTTCCATTTCAAGTGATATCGTATTAGTGGCAAATCCAAATTATTTTATACATAAGCCCAATATTGACAAGATAGTTTATCACTATTTGCCTGATAGTTCAGCAAATTTTTTGATGTTAAAATCAGGTCTTTTAGATGTCGGTTCACTCACGCCTCTTCAGCTTGAAAGACAGATTGATGAGAAATTTAAAAAGAAGTTTAGCATCTACGAGTCACCATCTCACTCATACTCTTATATGGGATTTAACCTAAGAAATAAAAAATTTAAAAATCCACTCGTACGAAAAGCTCTCTCTTTGGCGATAAATAGACAAGAGTTAGCAAAAGTGATGTTTTTTGGACATGCTAAAGTTTGCACAGGTCCATTTTTGCCTGGAACGGGAGCATTTAATCCAAATGTAAAACCTGTAAAACAAGATATAAAAGAAGCAAGAGAGTTGCTAAAAAAAGCAGGATATGACAAAAATCACCCTCTAACATTCGAATTATCAACAAATACAGGCTCAACAAGAACATATATGGCACAAATCTTACAATCACAGCTAAAAAAAGCAGGAGTTATAGTAAAACTTCGTATCATGGAGTGGCAAGCATTTTTAAATACAGTTGTTATGCCAAAAAGATTTGAAGCTGTACTTTTAGCGTGGTCAGTTGGATTAAAACCTGATGCTTACAGCATTTGGGATAGCAAGTCTGATAAAAAAGGTGGCTTTAATTTTGTAGGATATAAAAACAAAGAGGTTGACAGACTTATAAAAAAAGCAGAGGGAACAGTTGATAATAAAAAATTCAATAAAATCTACCAAAAAATTTTCAAATTAATCACTGACGATAACCCGTATCTTTTTTTGATAATTCCAAACTCCATAACAGTAGTAAACAAAAAAATTCACCCTGTAAGTCCCTCTATCATAGGAGTCATGCACAACGAAATAGAGTGGAAAAAGTAAGGTTCTCTTTATAGATATTTTTCTATAAAATCAACACTCGAAAATACCTCTAAATTTCCTTTGTAAAAGTTTTTGTCGTTTGAGACTATAACTTCACATTTGGTTATTTTGGCACAGATGTATTGAAGGTTGTCTTCTAAATCTGGATTGTTGATTGCAATCGCATCTTTTATCATCTCGTTTGAAGCGCCTTTTATCTCAAATAGTGTTGAAAGTAAAAGTAAAAAAGTTTTTAAATCTTTTACCTGTTTGTTGGCTATATAATCTATATTTAAGATAGTTATATCTAAAATAACACCATCAAAAATCTCTTTTTCTATGGCATTTAAGATTATTAAAGACTCTTGATAACCCTCTCTTTTGAGTATTAGATCAAGAAAAATATTTGTATCAAGAAATATTTTCATTTGACAATCTTTTGATATTTTAAGTCATCAGTTTTAAAATCATTATCCAATATACCTATAAACTGATTAAAAGCACCCTCTTTTAAATTCTCTTTTGCAGTACTGTTTTGCAGAAGTTTTTTATATTCACTGTAAGGCAAGATAACGGCTTTTCTCTTGTGAGCCTTCTTGTCAACTATGATGACAGTCTGCTTGAGCAGTTTGGTAAATCTACTTTGTGCCTGTGATATACCTAATTCTAACATTTTATATCCTTTGATTATATGTACATATAATAAGATATATATGCTTATTTAGAGATAAAGTGAACATTTGGTTATCTTAAATTTATTTTTCGATTTGTATTTTAACCTTGATATTAGATACCATGTCAATACTAAGTGCCTATCTAAAAAGAATACCAAATTATCTTTGAACCACCAGAGGGTAAAATTTTTCTTCATAAACTTAAAATCTATAACTCGTTTTGCATCCATATTCATGCAATATTCTCTGAATATACTCTTTCATTGTTGTGCAACTTTGATATACACTCATCTCCATCCAGTGATACTTTATAAATTTCCATATCATCTCGATAATATTGAGTTGTGGCGAATATGGAGGTAGATAGAGTAGTGTTAATTCTCTATTAGCCCATTTAGCAATATTTTGCTTTTATGAAATGAGGTATTATTTAAAGCATCTACGGTTGGTTTAGTAAGTTGCAATGCAAAATCATCAAACACCTCTACGACTTTATCACTTTTGACAGATCACTTGTCTTTTTTGATCTCTCTATAAAACTATAGAGTTCCAACTCTGTTTCTTTATCTATTTTTAGGTATTTTTTTTGTTCTCATATATAGCTTAAGCAAATACTGTTCTTATTTTGTTGCTCTTTTTGAGTAGGTACTTAGAAATATAGATGAGGTTTACTGGGTGCTTACATAAAGTCAAAGAAAGATAAAAATAATACTACATTTTTTAACTAAATATGTTATTATAATAAATTATGGAATCTTTAACAGACTTAAAAGCCATTTTGCACTCTAAAAGAGCAAACATATATTACTTAGAAATGTGTCGTGTTGTTCAAAAAGATGGACGGGTGCTTTATCTTAGTGAAAATAAACAAGAATATCAATATTGGAATATTCCTATTGCAAATACTACATGCTTACTACTAGGAACAGGTACCTCTATAACTCAGGCAGCAATGAGAATGCTTGCTCAGGCAGGTGTTCTTGTCGGTTTTAGTGGAGGTGGTGCGACCCCCTCTTTTAATGGCAACTGAGATTGAATGGTTTACCCCTCAAAGTGAATATAGACCGACAGAATATATTCAAGGTTGGATGCAGTTTTGGTTTGATGAAGCAAAGAGGTTAGATACTGCAAAACGTTTTCAAATTGCGAGAATAACTTTTATACAAAAAGTCTGGACAAAAGATAGAGAATTAAAACTTGAAGGTTTTAATGTAATAGAATTGAAAAATGAGTTTGACAAATCATTAGAAAACATAGTTAATGCCTATAGTACAGGCAAACTACTACAAATTGAAGCAGATCTTACTAAAAAACTTTACAAATATGCAGCGAAAAAAACTAATCAATTGGGTTTCATTCGTGAACATTCTAAAGCAGAAGGTGCCAATGCTTTTTTGGATCATGGAAATTATCTAGCCTATGGCTTGGGTGCTACAACATTGTGGGTTCTTGGTATTGGACATGGTTTTGCAGTAATGCACGGAAAAACGAGAAGAGGTGCATTGGTATTTGATGTAGCTGATCTTGTTAAAGATGCACTTATTTTACCGTGGGCTTTTATTTGTGCGAAAGAAAAACAGAGTGAAAAAGAGTTCCGTTCTCAATGCCTACAGACTTTTGTTGAACATAAAGCTTTGGATTTTATGTTTAGCGAAGTACAAAATGCTTCCCTTTATTATACTAAGTCACCACTATGATGGTTACTTTTGTCTCTCAATGTGAAAAAAATGCACTCAAAAAAACAAGAAGAATTTTAGACTCTTTTGCTAGTAGAATAGGCAGTAATGCTTGGCAAACTATTATAACGAAAGAGGGTTTAAATGCTGTGCAAAAATTACTCAGAAAGACAGCTTCAAAGAGTACCGCTGTGAGTTGTCACTGGATACGCAGTAGAAGCAGAAGTGATTTTTTATGGGTGGTTGGAAATAGAGATGAGTTTGATGAGAACGGTGTTGTTCCTGTGCATTATGGAATGACTAAAAGATTTATAGGAGAGGAAGAGATAATGTTGGAAAAAATTTATGCGAATACAAATGGACAACGGTTAGACCAACACCTTTTTGCTGTGGGTTATGTGGCAAAGTGTTTATTTGAAAAGATAGTACCTGATGATGAAAAATTAGGAGAAGCTGTATATGTAGCAGGGTGTTGGCATGATATAGGGAAGATAGATAGAGGTTTTCAAGATTGGATAAAAGTCAATAAAAAGTTTAAAGAGATTTCAGAAGATGGAGAGCATATTGACAAAAAAACAGGTAAATTTTCATGGCAAAAATATCCTCGTCATAATGAGTTCTCATTATTACTTTTTGAGATTTTAGCTGATTTGAATTTAAATAAAGAGTCAATAGAGAGAGCAAAACACGCTATCTATTGGCATCATGCTAAACCTTTAAGAGATAAAAAAAATGAGATAAAATCTGTAGTAGGGATTTATAATAAAATAGATGAATTTGAAAATAACTATAGTAATACGATTGATAATCTCAAAGGTGTTTTTGCAAGTATTGATGATATTTCAAATGAATATGATGAGTTAGATTTAAAAGTAAGCTCTATAAAAGTTCCTCGTTTTGATGATATAGAAGATAATTTACGAGGAATAGATTTACCTAAATATAAATTATACACCACAAAAGAATCCATCTCAAAATATGATAAAGATATAAAATATAATGCAAAAAATTCTTTAGCAAGAACAGTTATTGTGTCGGCAGATAGATTGGTTTCAAAATTAACAGCTGAAAAATTAAACGAACATATAGCAAATAAAACATTAGATACTTTGATAGATAAGCCTTTGAAAAAGGAGAGAGGTTTAGGAGTCGAAATACAAAAGTGTTTAGATGGTTTTGTTGCTAACTATCCTGATAGCCAACGAAATAAAGAACAAAAAGAAATAGCCAAAGAGCTAGCTGATGAAGAGATAAATATAGGGGTTCTAAAAGGTGCAGCAGGATGTGGAAAAACAAAAATAGCCTTAGAGTGGGCGTTGAATACATCCGTAAAACGTATCTACTGGATTTGTCCAAGAGTTCAAGTATGTGAGGGAATTTATGCTGATTTGGCTTCTAATGAATATTTGCCTAACAGCTCTATAGAAATAGTTACAGGAGAGATTAAAAAGCGTAGAGTTAAGGGGAAAAAGCAAAAAACACCTGAGAATGAGACTTTTACTTCAGATATTGTCATTACAACTATTGACCAAATAGTAAATAGCATTACAACTCACAAGAAAATTACCTCTTTTATAGACTTTATGAATGCACATGTAGTATTTGATGAGTATCATGAATATATAAATATGCAAGGGTTTAATCTACTTTTTGCTGAACTCATAAAGGCTAAAAAACTACAGCAGGAATATAATGAAAATGTTTACCCAAACACACTACTTGTCTCCGCTACTCCTAATCCTCTTTTTGTAAAAGAGTTTTTACACTTAGATGATAGGATAATACCAAGAATGAAAAGCTTTAATAACTCTGATTATAAAATAGAGTTTGTAGAGTATGATAATAATGATGAATCTACTAATCCTTTGATGTTAGAACAAGAGTCAAAAAACACCTTTGTGATTAGCAATACAGCAATAATGGCGCAACGCAGTTTTATAGAGCATCAAGCCAAAGAGAATGCTGTCTTGTTTCACTCTAAATTTATCAAAAAAGACAAAGAATATCTGTTTGGTGAAATATTTGACTCATTTAAAAAAGAGGGAACGAAAAAATATGATCTTTTAAGATCTGGTCCTGTGGTTCAAGCTTCGCTCAATATCACTTGTGACAAGATGATTAGTGAAATGACTCATGCCGAAAACTTTTTACAACGTTTAGGGCGACTTGATAGATTTGGAGAAAATAGTGAGGTTAATAGTTATATTATCGCTATTACAGATGGAGTAAAAAGCGGAAAAGTTAAAGATGGAAGTTCAAGATTTTTAAGTAAGTTAGACTCTTTACAAAGTGCAAAAGCTTGGTATGAATTTTTAGAAAATTCTTTAACAAAAGAGAGGTATAGTATCAATGAAATATATGAACTTTATGAAGCGTTTTATGAAGATGAAAATGTCAAAGAGCTTATTCACCAAGATTTGATTTCGGCTCTTAAAAAAAGTGTAGATATGATAGATAAAAATATCCTTGACCCAAGAAGTTTTCCAAAGAGTAAAAAAGATGAAAAAGGAGGGGTGAAAATAAAGAAAAATTCATTACGAGGTAATAGCTTGTTTGTTCAGATGGCACAATGCAAGGTAGAGAGTGCTGATAAGTTTGAAATACTGGATAGATATGCTTATGAAGAGTTAGATGATGCAATTACGATAGAAACTTCTATTATAGAAGGATATGGTTTTGATGGCAAACCCGACTCTCAAAAGAATCTTTTAGCATTTATGGCAAAAAAACATCATAATATTAGAGATGTGAAAAAATCATATAGTGATGCTATGTTGCGAACTGAAGCCAGAGATCCAAATACACCTATATTTTTGAGCTACACACTAAAAGATTTAGAAAAAGTAAATAGTCAACCACATGTGTATGCACAATATTATGCCATTGGTTTAAAACAACCAATAGGTATATTATCGTTACAACAATTAAAAAAAGAAAAAAATTAAAAAGGAAAAGAAGAATGAAAGTAGAAAAAATAGCAGGAATAAGAAGTGTTGATTTTAAAATAGTTGCAAAAGGTCATGGGGTAGTGAACTGGAATGGACCAACTACTTTAGTCGGAGATGGTGGTAAAACAGTAGATAATCACACAATGCCTAAACTTCGTGGTTACACAAATTTATCAGGTAAAGAAAAAGATACGGGGTATAAATATAAAAAAGAAGCAACAGACCTTGATTTTAAAAAGAACCCTCTATATATTAGCCAAAACTGTGTTCGTCATCATCTCTTTCGTGAACAAGCCTTTGATGTGCATTATGCGAGCGAAAAAAACATTAAAAATCTCATAGCATCTATGACAGGTTTAGTTCGTGGATATGTCATTCCTGCAAGTCAAAATAAAAGAACAAGCCCCTTACTTTTAGAAGATTTTGTTGACCAACTAGGTAATGGAAATTTTGAACAGTTTGGGCAATCAGGTGTAAGGGACAGTTCATCTTTCTTTTCTAAAACAACATTTGGTGATACAGAGTATATTT
Source organism: Campylobacterota bacterium (assembly GCA_013151055.1). Taxonomy (GTDB): domain Bacteria; phylum Campylobacterota; class Campylobacteria; order Campylobacterales; family Sulfurospirillaceae; genus JAADIZ01. Next base: position 3,207 of record JAADIZ010000020.1, on the reverse strand, counting down.
CTTACGGTTCTATTAGTATTGAACAATTGGAATTTATATCTTTGGACAAAAAGTTTGATAGAGCTTCTATGACTATAAAAACAGGTGAAGGAGAAGAAGTGGCACAATTGATTGAAAAATATATTGCATCTGTTGATGAAAAAAATCGTTCACCCAAAGCTGTATTTCACGAAAATTATGTAAGAAATGGTACTATATTTGAAGAGGGAGAAGTGGGAATTTTACTCAATAGCGATGCTATAGATATTCTAATAGATGCTACGATTAGTAAATTAAAAGAACTTACCATTCGCCAAGCAAAATCTTATATGTATGTAGATGAAGTGATAGTAGATTATAATGACAGTCCTAAAATGATGAGAATTAAAGATGATGAAAGTAGTATTTCAAATATGCCAAAATCTGCTTATGCAACTTATTTTTATGCAAAAGATAAGTAATGAAAATAGAGATAGAATATGAGGCTTCATGGCGAAACTCTTTTCTTGATGGTAGCAATGATGAAGCCTTGCCAAAAAAAGGAAGAAAATTTATAGGGTCTATTACTGCTTTGAAAAAGAGTGAAAACTATATCTCTCGTGATGTTACACATAGTACAGTCATGGGCATTTTAAATCGACTAATAGGAGAGCAAAGGAAGCTTTATCAGGCACAAAAAGATGAGAATTATTATTTTAAAAATATAGAGCCTTTGATTACTTTTAAAGATGATGTTAAAGTGAAAAATAGTGAGCTTGTTTATCTGCGAAATATATCAGGAAATACAGATCAAAATTCCTATACTGGCATGATAAAAACGGATGATAAAATATTTACTTCTGATTATTCCAAAGAATTTTGGGGAGTTTTGGCATTAGATGTTGATGAGTTATTTGAGTTTATTATTTATGGTAAAGAGATAGAAAAAGATATTGGGCTTGATCCTTTAGTTGTTTCTGAAAGATTTGCAGAGCTTGGTAAATTAAAAGCATTAAATAATGAAAATGGAGTGATTGAAGCTCTTGAAGTTTTAGAAAAAAATTTTGAAGGTACAAACTACAAAAATAATAAAGACAAAGTTGTTCCTCTCAATCTTTATTGTTCTGCTCTTTATTTACAATTAGAGAGACTTTCATCAAAATATGATTTAAGTTCAGTTATGACCAAAACAGGAACGATTACAGGTATTTCAAAACGCTTATTTACTAAAAAAGATTTTATGAACCGTTTTACAACAGGTGAGAAAAAAAAGATTTTTGGAAATCCATATATTGCCAAAAGTTTCAAAGAAGGAGAAGGACAAGTAACCTCAATGCTAACCAAAGCTAGTGGCACATTAGAAATCTTCATTGATATTTCAAGAAATGAAGCTAAAACTTTAAAAAAAGATATAGAAAATGCAGGAGTTTCTAGTTTTTATTTAGGTAAAAAAGGTTTAGCATATGTTACCAATATTTCTACAAAAGAGGTAAAAAGATGACTCATTACATAGAGATACAATTAATGCCAAATAAAGAGGTACGAGAAAATGTATTGCTCAATCAAATCTATAGTGCTTTTCATAAACATTTATATGATTTGAAATCAAAAAATATTGGTGTGAGCTTTCCTGAATATAGATTAAAACTTGGTAGACTTTTACGCATTCATGGTTCACAAGAGGCTCTTGCAAAATTAGAGGAAAAAGAGTGGTTAGGCAAGTATGCTAAAAATTGTAAAGTTTCTATTATAAAAGCTATTCCAAATGCAATACAATATCGAACAGTTTCAAGAATACAACAAAATATGACCGAAGCCAAACTAAGACGGCTTATAAAAAGAGGGACCATCCCTGAAGAAGATATAAAAAAATACAAAATACAGATGCTTCAAAAAGGTTTAGATAACCCTTTTGTAGAACTTGTAAGTATGTCAAATGGTCAATTGCATAGAAGATTCATTACTTTTGGTGTATTGCAAGATAGAGAAGAAAAAGGAGATTTTGATACATTTGGTTTGAGTAAAAATGCTACAATTCCATGGTTTTAAAAATAACCTTTAATTTTTGAATATGTTTAGCAACCCCTATTTTTAGAGGTTTTTTTAATATATAAAAAATAAAGGTATAATTTCTTAAGGTATAATTTCTTAAATTACTTTATTTTATGATGTCAAGGTGCTTCCCAAGTATTTTTTTGCTGTAAACTGCCGCATAGGCAGCTTGGAAGTAGCTCTTTTCTCACATAAAATAGCTCTTTTCGTAAACTGCCGCATAGGCAGCTTGGAAGTACACGGTATATAATGATATTCCCTTTTAAAAGTAAACTCCGCATAGGCAGCTTGGAAGTAAGGATATGTCTGCTTGTGTTTTGCCTTTGAGTAAACTGCCGCATAGGCAGCTTGGAAGAGGGGCACTTTTAAATAAAAAGATACTAATAAGTAAACTGCCGCATAGGCAGCTTGGAAGAAGGTCATTTTTCATATCCTTTTTATCATCATGTAAACTGCCGCATAGGCAGCTTGGAAGGATCGAGGAATGGCAAAAAAGAAAGACGATCAGTAAACTGCCGCATAGGCAGCTTGGAAGTTCTTTTATTTGAGCCCCCGCCGCATTGCTTGGTAAACTGCCGCATAGGCAGCTTGGAAGACTTCTTAGCACTATTTTTGCAAGATTATTTTGTAAACTGCCGCATAGGCAGCTTGGAAGAATCAAGTGAAGAGCTAGAAGATGTTCCATCTGTAAACTGCCGCATAGGCAGCTTGGAAGAATTGCATCTTTGACATACTTTTTATCAACAGGTAAATTGCCGCATAGGCAGCTTGGAAGCAAAATTAAAGATAAAGCAAGGACATTGCCAAGTAAACTGCCGCATAGGCAGCTTGGAAGTTTTAAAAGATATAAAAACACACTTTACTATTGTAAACTGCCGCATAGGCAGCTTGGAAGAAGTGATTGCACTGTGCGAGAGCCCATTAAAAGTAAACTGCCGCATAGGCAGCTTGGAAGCTAGAAAATTACATTTAAAATACGACGGTGAAGTAAACTGCCGCATAGGCAGCTTGGAAGTAGTCACCTAGTCTTCTTTAAGGACTTATAGAGTAAACTGCCGCATAGGCAGCTTGGAAGTGTTTTGTATGGAATATCCAAGAATACCAAATGTAAACTGCCGCATAGGCAGCTTGGAAGAAGACCTGGCACGATACCAGATACACTTTTAGGGTGGGCTTAGTATTGGAAACATTACTATA
>JAADIZ010000016.1 GCA_013151055.1 Campylobacterota bacterium | reverse complement strand
CCAGATGATGTAGCAACTGCACCAAAGCCATTTTCTATCTTTGTAACGACTGATTCTAACTTAGCATTTGTAGGATTCCCTACTCGCGCATATAATGGAAGTTGTTCGACTCCAGCAAAGATATTTTCTGCCTGAGCTGCATCCTTGTAGCCAAAAGAAGCCGAAGGAGTTAAAACAGGAGCTGTGGAGCCTATCTTATTTCCAATTGATTGAACTAGCAATGTATTATAATCTTCGAAATTCATATTAACCTCATATCGAAAAATTTAATGTTTGATTTATTTTTTCTTCATATTTTTTAAATTCAGATAATGGTATATCAAAAACAGTATTTAAATTTGTTTGCAACTCTTTCCAAAAGAGTTTTAGCACGCTATTGTTTGTTTTGCAAATATCTGAGCAATTGTCATTTTCTAATATCATCATTATATCTCTTAGTTTTATATCTTCTAAGGGTTTCGCAAGTTTATAGCCTCCAAATGCACCTTTTGTACTGATTAATATACCTTTTTTCTTCAACTCTAATAATATTTGCTCAAGAAACCTTTGAGGAATATTTGCTTTTTCTGCGATGTCCTTTATCTTGAGAGTTTCGTCTTGTCCACAGAAGCTTAATTGATAAAGAGCAGCTGTTGCATATATAGTTTTTGTCGTAATACCAACCATTTTATCTTCTAAATATCTTAGTAAGTTGGTATATTTTACATCCCAAACAAAAATCAAATAAAGTTTCTAGTAAAGCACAAATTAGAAATATTCCTGCAAGTATAGTTGCAAATTCAATATAATTACTTATATATAATATGCTAAGCGTGAAGGAAATGCTTAATCCCATAAAAAGTGCAAATCTTTTAGGGGCCTCGTCACACAAGTTTGCTTTTAAGTGCAGTTTATGAACTCCAAATCTACCTACGATAAAAAATAGACTTAAATGCTGTTTTCTAAACGCTCTTATCATAAAATCGTACAATAATATAATCGCAAAAATAGGTAATTTTGTAGTTATAAGCAATACTATTACAAGTGAAACTTGAGCTGAAATGAAGCGAACTATATGCGAATCAATTCTGCGAGAAGAAATGGGGCACGATTTAAACATAGCTTATCCTTTTGTTGTTGTAATTATAGCACATATATTTATAAAGTCAAGTAAATCTATGTATTTAATAGTTTTAACTCTCTTCTTGCATACCATACCATAAAAATTGCAGAGCACCAAATGACCACAACTATACTCCACCAGTAAAAATAAAGAGGAGCATTGAAAAAAGATAGAAGGCTAAATAGGGCAATTGGTACGATAAGCTGTCTGAAAAGACTTAAATATATCAAGAGTGCAGGTTTCTTGATGCCTTGGAGTAAAGAGATATTTATAAAAACTAGCATATAGGCATATAGTGCTGTTCCTGCTGCATATAAGTATCCAAGTCCTGCTTGTATGACCATCTTGTCTGTTGTAAATATCCCCATGAGGTATTGGCTAGACGAATATATAAAAAACATGCCGACTATCCATATAACTAAGCCTATCTTTTGTGCTAATAAAACAGTTTCTTTTACTCTGTGATATAGTTTCGCTCCGTTGTTTTGAGATACGATAGAAAGAACAGCTACATTTAGACCGATGCTTGGAAGCAAAAATATTTGCTCAATTCTAACAGACACCCCATAAGCCGCAACCACATGTTTGCCAAATGATGAGATATAGTATGTGATTATAAACATACCAAGTGCCATGAGTAGCATATTTACAGTCGGTGGAAGTCCTTGTTTCAAAAATGTAAATATAATTTTTTTGTCAAATTTAAATTTTGGCATATTTTTTAAAAGATATGATTTTTTCAAGTTTATAAAGAGATAAATCATTCCCAGAAACTCAATGATTATAGTAGCAAAGGCAATTCCTTTTACACCTAAAGGGGGCACACCAAATCCACCTTTTACAAACCAAAAATCAAGTATAGTGTTCAGAAAAAAACCAACAATTAAAAAATTTCTAAAAACAACAGTATTTCCAATTGAATTAAGCATAGCATTTGAAAAAAATACTCCTACAAAAAATATTGAACCAAAAATGATAATATTTATGTATGATAATGCTTCGCTTAGGTATCTGCCTTTCGCACCCAAAATTTGCATAAGAAATGGGGAAGCCAAAAGTCCAGAGATAGTTAAAATAATGGCCAAAGAGATAGAGAGTATCAATGAATGCCATATGATTTGTTTTGCATGCTTTGTATCTTTTTCACCAAGAGCATTGCCGATTAAGGCGGTAACTCCTTGGCTCATACCTCCAGCTATCGCGATAATAATAAAAAAAATCGAGAAAGTAAGAGATAAGGCAGCAAGTGATTGTGTTGAGATTTTGCCAGCAAAAAAAGTATCAGTAACATTAAACATGGTATGAAAAAAGTACCCGATAGAAGAAGGAATAGCTATGTTTTTAATATGTCTCTTTATATCTCCTGTTGTCAAATCGCTTGTTTTGATTTAATCTCCTATCAATTTTTCTAGTTGTTCCGCCTTACTTAAGAGTATAATTTTTGTAATTTTAAAGCTGTTTAAATCAATAACAGTTATATAATCTTCGTATTTAGTATTTTTATATTTCTTAGCTATATCTTCATTTTTAATGAGCATGACAGAGTATTTATGTTTTTTTAAATCTGGTATTGCAAACATTGAGGAAATGATTGATGGCATACCACTTATGTCAGCGATAAAAGTAATTTTTTTGTTTGATAGATAATTTTCAGGTTTAGAATCAAGCAATTCTCTTACAGTATGAGCACTATTTTTTGTAAAAACAAAAATTGCTTTTTTTGTATCTGTTTTTATACTTATAGGCTTATCAAATTGGTCTTTTATTGTTATATTAGGTAGTACTTTACCAACAGTTATATCATTTGTCAAAGAGTTTACTTTTTGCATATTTGTATCAAGAGTTTTGTTCTTACCACAGCCACTTACGGCTATAGCGGTAGCTATAATTATCGTATATATTGTTTTTTTCAATTTTTTTATCCTTTTTTACAAAGAATGTATTATAGTGAAACTTTATAAGATATTGTTTAAAAGATATTTTTATCGTATTTAAAGCAATATTTGTGTAATATCTTCTTCCTACATTTTATTAATTTAAGGAGTGAATTTGTTTAGTGTTTTAACCGACTCATTTAAGAGTGCTATAAATAAAATCAGATTTGCAGATGATGAAAAAGCTTTAAAAAAAGCTCTTGATACTCTTAAAAAATCTCTACTAAAAGCTGATGTTCATCACAAGGTTGTCAAAGAACTTTTAAAAACAGTAGAGCTAGAAACAAAAGCCTACGGAATTGGACAGCTAAATTTTTTAAAATCACTAAAAACAAATCTAACGAAAATATTAACAGCTCCTGGTAATCAAGGATTTGTTTATTCATCAAAACCACCAACGATTGTACTGATGGCAGGACTTCAAGGAAGTGGTAAAACAACAACAACTGTAAAATTAGCAAATTATTTAAAATTAAGACAAAAAAAAGTATTAGTTGCTGCTTGTGATTTACAAAGATTAGCAGCCATTGAACAGCTAAAACAGTTGTGTGATACAAATGAGATAGATTTGTTCTTTGATGAAAATGAAAAAAATCCTGTAAAGATAGCTAAAAATGCTATAAAAGAAGCAAAAAAAGGTCTTTATGATGTTCTTCTAGTCGATACTGCTGGTAGATTAGCGATAGATGATGAACTTATGGGTGAACTTGAAGGTATAAAAAAAGCTTTGAATCCAGATGAGATTTTTTATGTAGCTGACTCACTCAGTGGTCAAGATGCCGTAAGAAGTGCAAGCTCCTTTAATCAAAAGATAGGATTAAGTGGAGTTATTTTAAGCAAGTATGATGGCGATAGTAAAGGCGGAGTTGCCCTAGGAATTGCATCTCAAGTTGGTATTCCACTTCGTTTTATAGGAACAGGAGAAAAAGTAGCTGACTTAGAACTTTTTATCAGTGATCGTATAGTAAATCGATTGATGGGAGAGGGTGATTTAGAAAGTTTGGCAGAAAAAACAAGTGCAATCATAGATGAAAAACAGGCAAAAAAAATCACATCAAAGATAAAAAGAGGTGAATTCAATTTTAATGACTTTCTGGCCCAAATGGAACAAATGAAAAAATTAGGAAGTATGAAGTCGATCATGGGCATGATACCTGGTATGTCAGGAATGGCTGGTAAATTAAAAGATATGGATATAGAAAATTCCGTTGAAATGAAAAGAATCAAAGCTATGATTGGCTCTATGACAAAAAAAGAGAGAGAAATGCCGGTACTTTTAAATAACAGCCGTAAAAGAAGGATAGCCGTAGGAGCTGGACTTTCGCAAATGGAAGTCAATAGATTTTTAAAGCAGTTTAAAAATGCAGCAAAAATGGCAAAGAAATTTTCAGGAAAAAGAGGCATGCAAGATTTACAAAATATGATGAGTCAATCACAAAGGCAAGGAATACCAAGATAATCAACATCTTTACATTTAAAGAAGTTTTAGATATAATTCACGCTCGTTTTGGCTCTTGCAATAATCCCTCTGTGATCAAGAGCTTTTAGACACCAATTATGGTGATAAAGAGGCATAATATTATTATTCTGCAAACTATTTATCTTCATATACAATTTTAATTTTAAAAAAAGGAACAACATGACAACAGTAAGACTAACTAGAATGGGAAGAAAAAAGAAACCATTTTATAGAATCGTAGTAACAGATAGTAGAAAAAGAAGAGATAGTGGCTGGATAGAAGAATTAGGTTATTATAATCCATTGACCGAACCTGAAACTATCAAAATTGATATGGATAGACTTAATTATTGGAAAAGCGTTGGAGCAAAAGTAAGCGACAGGGTCACAAAAATTTCTGGTAAATAATCATGATTGATAAATTTTTTTATGAGTTCGCTAGACTTTTAGTAGATAACCCAGATGCAGTGAGAGTTGAAAAAACTGATGTTGATGAAACTTTTTGCGAAGTCACAATATATGCAAACAAAGGTGATACAGGCAAACTTATCGGCAAAGATGGCAAAATGATTAACTCTTTAAAGACTATCATATCTGGCTGTAAAGCAAAAGATGGAATCTCATACCGAGTGAGCGTAAAAGCAAACGACGAATAGAAATGAACGATAAAAATGAGCTGATACAAGTTGCCAAAATTGGGCGACTTGTAGGCTTAAAAGGTGAATTAAAGCTAAACATTAAGTGTGATTTTCCAGAGCAATTTCGCACTAATGCCTCTTTTTTGACTGACAAAGATACTAAATTAACAATTCACTCTTTTAATATAACAAAAAAAACCATATCTTTTAAAGGTTATGCAAGTCGTGAAGATGCTGCAAAATTGGTCAATTTGAATTTATTTATTACCAAACAAGATTCGCTTGAAGAGTGTAAGTTAGAAGATGGAGAGTTTTTTTGGTTTGAGATGATTGACTCAATTCTTATGGAAAGTAATAAAAAATTAGGTAAAGTTCAGGAGATACAAAGAATTGGAGCAACTGATTATCTTATAATAAAAACAGATGAAAAATTAGTAGAAAAAGATTTCCCTAAGCTTTTTTATGTGCCTTATATCGATAGATATATCAGAGATTTTGATAAAAAAGAAAAAATTATATATTCAATTGATACTTTTGGAATCCTAGAAAATTCATGACATTTACATTTGTTACACTTTTTGAAAATTTAGTATCTCCATATTTTGAAGATTCAATTTTGAAAAGAGCTTTACAAAGTGGTAAAATCAAGATTGATTTTAAAAATCCAAGAGATTATACAGACAATAAGCACAATAAAGTAGATAATTATCAAGCAGGTGGGGGCGCAGGTCTTTTGATGTTTCCCCAACCATTAAGTGCTCTTTTGGATGAATTAAAAAGAGACAATCCAAATGTTCACATTATATTTCCTGCTCCTGCTGGCAAGCCATTTCGACAGATTGATGCTAAAAGGTTGGCAAAAAAAGAGCATATAGTGTTTGTTAGCGGAAGATATGAAGGAATTGATGAGCGAGTCATAGAAGAGTACGGCGATGAAGTTTTTTCTATCGGAGATTATGTTTTGACTGGCGGGGAATTGGCTAGTTTGGTCATGAGCGATGCGATTAGTCGAAATATAAAAGGAGTGCTTGGAAATGAGGACTCTTTGGATGAGGAAAGTTTTGAAGATGGGACTTTAGAAGCCCCATCATTTACAAAACCAAATATTTTTAAGGGCAGCTCTATTCCCTCAGAGTTTTTAAAGGGAAATCACGCTATAATCTGCACCTTAAAAAAAGAAATGTCAGGTCTAAAGACAAAATATTTCAGGCCAGACTTATTTTTGCGAAACAAAGGACAATAAAATGAGAAATAAATATATAGAAGCTTATGAGCAAGCACAAGTTAGCGAAAAAAGTATTCCTGAATTTAGAGCTGGCGATACACTAAGAGTAGCTGTTAAGATTACAGAAGGTGACAAACAAAGAATTCAAAATTTTGAAGGAGTTTGTATATCTAAAAGAGGCACTGGAACAGGTGCAACTTTCAATGTAAGAAAAATTGGAGCTAATTCAATTGGTGTTGAGAGAATTTTCCCATTGTACTCAGACAGCATTGATGGCATAACAGTTCTTAGAAAAGGACGAGTTAGAAGAGCAAAACTTTTTTATCTAAGAGATAGAAGAGGAAAAGCTGCAAAAATTAGAGAATTAAGAAAATAATAAATAGAGCGGTCTTTATGACCGCTTCCTCTCACTGCGATAATACTAAATTTATAAAAATGATGCTTTAAAAGAATTTTGAGTTAGGGTTTTTATCTGCTCTTTTGTTAAGTTTAAACTCATAGCTATTGCTTCATAATTTTCATTTAAATAGCCTCCAAAATACGCTGGGTCATCAGAATTAACGGTTACTAGCAATCCATACTCTAAAAGCCTTTTTATATTGTGTTCTTCCATTCTTTTGATAACTTTTAATTTTAAATTTGAAAGCGGACACATAGTCAATGGAATTTGCTCTTTTTTCAATCTCTTCATGAGCTCCATATCCTCTTCACATCTGAAACCATGATCAATTCTTTGGACATGCAAAAGATCAAGAGCTTCTTTAATATATGAGGCATTTCCTTCTTCACCAGCATGAGCGACACATAAATAACCAGCATTTTTTGCCATTTGAAATACTTGTGTAAATTTTGATGGAGGATTTCCTAGCTCACTAGAATCAAGTCCAACTGCTTTTATGAAGTGCCTGTAGGGCAGTGATATTTTAAGTGTTTCTATCGCTTCTTCTTGGCTTAAATGTCTCAAAAAAGACATTATTAAAAAAAAAGTGATACCAAATCTTTTTTCTGCCTCATTTAATGCTTTTGTGATTCCTTTTACAACATCTCTAAATGCAATTCCTCTGCTAGTATGTGTTTGAGGGTCAAAAAATATCTCTACATGCGTGATATTTTGTTCATTGCATTTTTCTAGGTACTGCATGGTTAATTTATAAAAATCTTCCATTGTCATAAGCACACTAGCACCTGCATAGTAGATATCTAGAAATGACTGTAAAGAGTCAAATTTATATGCTTTTTTTACATCTTGTATATTTTTATAGGGAATAGAGATGTTGTTTTTTTTTGCAAGTTCAAACATCAACTTAGGTTCAAGTGTTCCTTCTATATGAAGATGAAGTTCTGCTTTTGGCAAGCTTTGTATAAAATTTTTCATAGTACATTATAGCATCTTCACAATCATTTCACTTTTAAATTTTATAATTCCAACATCAAAGAAGAAAAAGGAGAAGATTATGAAAAAGTTAACATTTGGACTGATAGCATTATCACTTGTTGCATTGAGTGCACAAGCGGGTTTTTTTACAATGAATGAGTATGTTAAAGTTGAAAAATCAAAACCAAAATATGAAAATGTGACAAGAAGGACGCCATATGAAGAGTGTCGGGATGAAAGAGTTCCGGTAAAACGAAATTACAACAGAAGGGATAGAAGAGACAATGGTCTTGGAACTTTGATAGGTGGAGTTGCTGGTGGAATTTTAGGAAATCAAATAGGAGGAGGCCGAGGAAAAACAGTAGCTACGATAGGTGGTGCAATATTGGGTTCAATCGTAGGAAATAATCTGTCAAATAGAAATTATAATGATAATTCTTACTCATATACAGTTTATGAAACTAGAAGAAAATGCACAACACGCTATAATGAAAGAAGAGAAAGAAAGTTTGTAGGATATAAAAATATAGGTTTTTACAAAGGTAAAAAAATAGTAAAATACTCACAAAAAAGACTGAATTATATACCTATAACTATAACTATAAACTACTAATCTTTGCAGTACTTGCCTAACACTTGCTTGGGCAAGTACTAACTATTAACAAAATTCTGATAAAATTAATCAATATTTTTATATTGAGGGGATGCAAAATTAAACGATTAATTAAATTTTTCTTGGATAACCCAAGGATGAATTATACTCTATTTCTATTGATAGTATTTTTGGGGGTTTACTCTTACATGCATACTCCAAAAGAGATTTTTCCAACATTTGATTTAGATAAGATAAAGATTTCTGGCTCATATGCCGGAGCTTCTATAGATATCATGGATAAAATAGCTGTTCGAGAGATAGAAGACAGGGTAAAAGGACTAGAAGGTATAGACGACATGACTTCTGCCATAACCCCAGGCTCATTTGTGATTATTTTAGATCTTGCGCAGGGGATAAATAAATATAATTTAGCAGATAAAATTAAAGACGCCATTGCAGATGCAAAACAAAACTTTCCAGATGATATGACTGACCCAAAAGTGGTTGTTCTGGACACTACAAAATCTCTATTAACCCTTTCAATTTCATCAACAAAGTTGAATCTGTCGCAGTTAAAAGATATATCAGATGATGTAAAAACCAAAATCTTAGGTGTCAAGGATGTGTCAGATGTCACTGTTTATGGTGATTCTGATATGTATTATAATATTTTGATAAATGAAAAAAAACTTGAAGCCTTGGGGATAAATAAATCAGCATTTTTATCGGCTCTTGGTAACATCTCCTATATATTTCCTGTAGGTAAAATTGAAGGTGAAGGCAAGCATTTTTATCTCTCAACTTACAATGGTGCAAAAACGGCAAAAGAGATGAAAAATACGATTATTTCCGTAAATGGCAAAAAGATATATCTCAGTGATGTTGCAATTGTGCAAAAAAGATATGAAGATTCAAAAACTCTCTCTACTATCAATACACAACCGTCTTTAAATTTAGCTATAACTCAAGTTGAAGATGGGAATGCCTTGATTGCAACAAAAAATATCGAAAAATTGATAAAACCATTAGAGAAAAAATACAAAGATATAACCTTTACTATAAATAACGATAGCTCACAAAGGATAAAAAACAGACTTAATGTGGTGATTTCAAATATAATTTTTGGGATTATACTCGTAACTCTTCTTTTGGCGATTTTGATAAATCCAAAGATGGCTTTTATAGTTGGTCTTGGAATTCCGACTTCGTTTATAATGGCTGCAATTTATTTCCATCTTTTTGGATACACAATAAATATGATTTCGCTTATCGGTGTGCTTTTGGCACTCGGTGTTTTAGTTGATGATGCGATAGTTGTTGCAGAAAGTATTCAACAGTATCTAGAACAAGGATACTCTCCCAAAGAAGCAGCTCTTAGAGGTAGTAGCGATGTAGCAAAACCAGTCATAATGGCTTCGATTACAACTCTTTTTGCATTTATACCAATTTTGATGATTAGCGGAACATTGGGGCAATTTATAAAACTCATACCAATAGCTGTTTCTTCCTTACTGGTAGCTTCATTGATAGAATCTTTTATATTTTTACCTCTGCACGCTGCTCATATACTCAATAACAAAACCAAAGTCCTCTCTTGGGAGAGACCAAATAGAATTTATAGCTATATTATTCACAAATTGATGAATTTTAGAAAAACATTTTTATTTGCTTTTTTGATTTTAGTGCCAGTTTTAACTATATATGGCATCAAATCTTCACGATTTCAAATGTTTCCAAAATTTGATGCAACTACGATGAATATATCGCTAAAAGCAAACATAAACACGCCTGTTGAAGATACTTATAAAAAAGTAAATATTATAGCGAATGAATTATACAAAAATAGAAAGAAATTTTTTATAAAAACAATT
>JAADIZ010000053.1:10528-13452 GCA_013151055.1 Campylobacterota bacterium | reverse complement strand
CAAAAAGGTGATATATGGAGAATGAGTAGATCCAAAGATATCCCTATTAAAGATTGGGTAAGATTAGCTCATGAAAGAGGTAAACTTACAGGTGAGCCAGTTGTTTTTTGGCTAGATTCAAATCGTGCACATGATTCAAATATAATCGAAAAAGTATTTAAATATCTACCACAATACCTAGAAAAAGACCCGATAGAGTATCACATAATGGCACCAGAGCTTGCCATGAGATTTTCACTTAAGAGAGTTAGAAAAGGATTAAATACAATCAGTGCTACTGGAAATATCATAAGAGATTATCTTACCGATTTATTTCCAATATTAGAGCTTGGAACTAGTGCAAAAATGCTTTCTATTGTTCCCCTGCTCGCTGGTGGTGGGCTTTTTGAAACAGGAGCTGGCGGAAGTGCACCAAAACATGTAGATCAATTTTTGAGGGAAGGTCATTTGAGATGGGATAGCTTAGGGGAGTTTTTAGCACTTGCAGAATCACTAAGATACATAAATCAAAAGCACTCTTCAAAAGAGCTAGATGCACTAACAAAAGCATTGGATATTGCAAATGCAGATTATTTGGACAATGATAAATCACCAAGTAGAAAAGTTGGGGAGCCTGACAATAAAGCAAGTCATTTTTATCTAGCACTTTATTGGGCAAAAGCTTTAGCAAACTCTGATGTAAAAGCGTTAAGCGATGTTTTTACTCCCGTTGCAAAAGCATTGATAGAAAATGAAGAAAAAATTATGGAAGAATTGCTTAGTGTTGAAGGTAAAGAGCAAGATGTTGGGGGCTATTATCAGCCAAATGATAATCTTGCAAGTAAGGCTATGAGACCAAGCAAGACACTCAACTCTATAATTGATGCAATATAATAAGGTGGGTTGATATATGAGTGCAAAAAGTAAAGTATCAGTTGTTGGAGCAGGTGGCAATGTCGGCGGAATTGTAGCTTATTCGGTCGCTATGCATGGCATGGCTCATTCGGTTGTTCTAGTAGATAGAGATATAGATAGAGCCAAAGGCAAAGCACTTGATATGAATCAAGCAGCAGCTGCCATGAGGTCACATACTTGCGTTAGCGTAGCTAAAAGTTACGAAGATGTCAGAGACAGCAAGATAGTTGTTATCACAGCAGGTTTTCCGAGAAAAGATGGAATGAGCAGAGATGATTTGCTTATAAAAAATGCACAAATTATGAGAGAAGTTGTAGCACAAGTTAAAGTTGTAGCACCAGAATCTATACTCATAATAGTTTCTAATCCACTAGACACCATGACATATGTTGCTCTAAAAGAATCAGGTTTTCCTAAAAGTCGTGTTATCGGCATGGCTGGAATTTTAGATAGTGCCAGGATGACACACTTTATACAAGAAAAACTGGGATTTGGTTCGGGTCAGATAAGGTCAACGGTTATGGGCGGTCACGGAGATACGATGGTAGCACTACCTAGATTTTCGACAGTTGCAGGCGTTCCTCTTCATGATTTATTAAGCGAAGAAGAAATAGAAGAAATAGTAGAAAAGACTAGGCTTGGGGGCGCTGAAATAGTAAAGTATCTTGGAACTTCTGCTTATTTGGCTCCTGGAAAAGCAACTGCGATTATGATAGAGTCAATTTTAAGAGATTCAAAAAAGATTTATTCTTGTGCAACTCTTCTTGATGGTGAATATGGATATAAAAATGTAGTTAGCGGTGTACCCGTTATGCTTGGTGCTAATGGAGCAGAGAAAATAATAACTGTTTCACTGGATATTTGTGAGAAAAAACAGTTTGCTCATAGTGCATCATCAGTGGCTGAGACTATAGAGGTATTGTATGAAAAGAAATTTTTCGGGGAGGAAAAATATGAGAGAAGTTAAATACGAGGATATTGTAAAAGCTGTTAGAGATCATATCATCTATAGCGGTACAAACTTATCCAAAGATGCCCTTGCAGCTTTAAACAAAGCTTACAAGGAAGAAGAGAGTCCTGTTTGCAAAGAGGTTTTAAAACAACTTCTGGAAAATGCGGATATTGCTGCAAACGAAGATAGACCACTTTGTCAAGATACAGGTTTGGCAGTTTTCTTTGTAAAGGTTGGAGAAGATTTAAATGTAGTTGGTGGAACTCTAAAAGATGCTATTAATGAGGGAACGAGAGTAGGATATGAAGAAGGATATTTTAGGGCTTCAACTTGTGTTTGGAATACCAGAGCAAATCTAAAAGACGAAATTGGATATAACCTTCCAGCTATCATTCACTTTGATTTAGTAGCAGGGGATGGACTCGAGATTGAATACGCAGCAAAAGGTGGTGGAAGTGAAAATGTTAGTCGTGCAACTGTATTGCCACCAGCTGCTGGCAGAGCAGGAATTGTAGAGTTTGTAAAAGAGTGTGTTTCAAATGCTGGTCCAAACCCATGTCCACCTATCATAGTAGGTGTTGGAATCGGAGGAACATTTGAAAAAGCTGCAATTTCCAGTAAGCATGCACTATTTAGAACTGTTGGCACAAAAAATGAAGATGAAGTTTTAGAAGATATGGAAGAAGAGTTGATGATTAAACTCAATAATCTTGGAATTGGTGCTATGGGTATGGGAGGACGAGAGACGGTTTTAGGTGTTCATATAGAAGCCAATCCTTGCCATATAGCAAGTTTGCCAGTCAGCGTTAATGTGCAGTGTCACAGCAGCAGACATACATCTTTCAAACTTTAAGGAGGAGAAGATGAGTAAAACATATCATTTAACAGCACCTCTAAGCGATGAGGATGTAGTACAATTAAAAGTAGGCGATATCGTATATCTAAGTGGAGTTATTTATACTGCAAGAGATGCAGCTCATAAAAAATTGATTGATTTGATGGATGAAGGGAAAGAACTTCCTTTTGATGTTAAAGGCTCAGTTATTTATTTTGTAGGACCAACTCCTCCAAAACCAGG
>JAADIZ010000053.1:0-10485 GCA_013151055.1 Campylobacterota bacterium | reverse complement strand
TCTCCAAGACTTATCAATGAAATGGGTCAAAAAGGAATGATTGGAAAAGGTAAAAGAAATCAAGAAGTTATAGATGCTTGTGTGAAATCAAAAGCTATCTATTTTGGAGCAACTGGAGGTGCGGGAGCATTATTGGCTAGACAAATCAAGAGTGCAGAAGTCATAGCATATCCTGAGCTTGGACCTGAAGCCATAAGAAGATTAGAAGTGGTTGATTTTCCACTTACTGTGGTAAATGATACTTATGGAGATGATTTATATAAAATAGGTCGTGCCAAATATGAAATAAAAGATTAAAATCTTAGATACATGCAAACAAAATAAGTTTGCGTGTATCTTAATTTTTTATAAATAAAAATAATAATAATTTAATTTATAAAAAATTAAATAAAAAAAGTTATAAAGTATCGAAGTTAAAATAATCACCAAATTAATAAACAACGCTAATGATGTATTGCTTATTGATTTAGTAATTAAAATTAATAAACAAGGAGATTATATGAATATTCACGAATATCAAGCCAAACAGATATTTGCAAAATACAATGTACCTGTTCCAAAAGGAAAAGTTGCTTTTAGCGTTGAAGAAGCAGTAGAAAATGCAAAAGAACTTGGCGGAAAAATTTGGGTTGTAAAAGCTCAAATTCATGCTGGAGGACGAGGACTTGGCGGCGGTGTTAAGTTAGCAAAAAGCATAGAAGAAGTAAAAGAATTTGCTACTGAAATTTTAGGTATGACTTTAGTAACTCATCAAACAGGACCTGAAGGCAAGCTTGTACAAAAGATTTATATAGAAGAGGGTGCTGATATCGCAGATGAGCTCTATTTAGGTGTTGTCTTAGATAGAGCTAAAGAGATGCCAGTTATTATGGCTTCTACTGAAGGCGGAATGGAGATAGAAAAAGTTGCGAACGAGACTCCTGAAAAGATTGTAAAAGTAGCAGTTGATCCAACTATCGGTTTTCAAGGCTTTCATGGTAGAAAATTAGCATTTGGTTTAGGACTTCCAAAAGAACAAGTTGGCAAATTTATAAAATTTGCAGCCGCACTTTATAAAGTATATATGGAAAATGATGCAAGCTTGATAGAAATTAACCCTCTTGTAAAAACAGGCGCAGGTGATTTTGTAGCCCTTGATGGAAAGATGGGATTTGATGATAGTGCACTTGGACGCCATCCTGACATAGAAGCCATGAGAGATATAAGTGAAGAAAATCCAGCTGAGATGGAAGCTAGCAAATATGGTCTTAGCTATGTTAAATTAGATGGAAATGTTGGATGTATGGTAAACGGAGCTGGACTAGCTATGGGAACCATGGATACTATAAATTATGTTGGAGGTGAACCAGCAAACTTTTTAGATGTTGGTGGAGCAGCAAATGCCCAAACTGTGGCAAAAGGTTTTGAAATAATTTTAAGAGACCCAAATGTAAAATCAATTTTCGTAAATATTTTCGGTGGAATTGTAAGATGTGATAGAATAGCAAATGGTATCTTAGAAGCTACAAAATTAGTAAATGTAAGTGTGCCAGTTATCGTTAGACTTGATGGTACAAATGCACCAGAAGCGGCAGAAATTTTAAAAAATGCAAATATAAGCAATGTAATAGCAGCCTCAGATTTAGGTGACGGTGCTAAAAAAGCAGTTGCAGCGGCAAAGGGAGAGTAGAGATGAGTATATTAGTAAATAAAGATACAAAAGTTATAGTTCAAGGTTTTACTGGTAAAGAAGGTACTTTTCATGCAGAGCAATGCCTGGCATATGGCACAAAAATAGTTGGTGGTGTTACACCAAACAAAGGCGGTCAGACTCACCTAGGACTTCCAGTTTTTAATACAGTTAGTGAAGCTATGGCTGCTACAGATGCAACAGTTAGTATGATTTTTGTTCCACCTGCATTTGTTGGCGATGCTGTTATGGAAGCTGCCGATGCTGGAATAGAATTGGCTGTAATCATCACAGAAGGTGCACCAGTTCGAGATATGATGATGGCAAAAGCATATGCAGTTAAAAACAATATGAAAACTATAGGACCAAACTGCCCGGGCGTTATTACCGCAGGAGAGTGTAAAATTGGAATTATGCCAGGTATGGTTTTTAAAAAAGGAAATGTAGGGCTTATTTCAAAATCTGGAACTTTGACTTATGAGGGAGCTAACCAAGTTTGCAATGTTGGATATGGTATAACAACTGCAGTTGGAATTGGTGGAGACCCAATCATCGGACTTAGTTACATACAACTTCTTACCATGTTTGAAGCAGACCCTGAAACTGAAGCCATTGTGATGATAGGTGAAATTGGTGGAGATTTGGAAATTCAAGCAGCTAACTTTATAAAAGAAAATATTACAAAACCTGTTGTCGCTTTTATCGCTGGTCAAACTGCACCAAAAGGTAAAAGAATGGGACATGCAGGTGCAATTATAAGCGGAAGTGCAGGAACTGCAGCGGAAAAAATGGCTGCACTTGAAGCTGCAGGTGTTGCAGTAGTGCAATCACCAGCAGAAATTGGCGAAAAAGTGAAAGAAGTATTAAGTAAATAAACTTTAAAGGAGAAAATATGAGTAGCATGACAGCTCCCCAAGATACCCCTGTATGGGTCAATATAAAAAGATGTAAAGCATGCGATGTTTGTGTAAGTATGTGTCCAGCTGGTGTGCTAGCAATGGCTCCAGCACCAAACTCAACTTTAGGCTCTATGATTGAAGTAGAGTATCCAGAAGCTTGTATAGGATGTAGAGATTGTGAATTACACTGTCCAGATTTTGCTATATATGTAGCTGATCGTGGTGAGTATAAATTTGCAAGGATTACTGATGAAGCTAAACAAAGAGCTGAAGCAGTTAAAGATAATCATTATAGAAAATTAAGTGCATAGGGAGAATAGATGGCAAGAGAAGTAATCTCAAATGGCAATGGACTTGTAGCAAAAGCAGCTGTAGAGTGTGGTTGTAAATTTTTTGGAGGTTATCCATTGACACCTTCGAGTGAAATTGCACACGATTTAAGCGTTTTATTACCAAAAGTCGGTGGACATTTTATACAGATGGAAGATGAAATTGGTGGAATAAGTGTAGCACTTGGTGCTTCAATGAGCGGCGTAAAAGCGATGACAGCGACTAGTGGTCCAGGAATTTCTTTAAAATCAGAGCAAATTGGTTATTCCTTTATCACTGAAGTTCCACTTGTAATTATAAATGTTATGAGGGGTGGTCCTAGTACTGGTCTTCCTACAAGAGTAAGCCAAGCAGATATCGGACAAGCAAAACATCCAACCCATGGTGATTTTGCTTCTATTACACTTTGCCCTGGTAGTTTAGAGGAGTGTTATACTGATACTGTTAGAGCTTTTAATTTAGCTGAAGAGTATATGACACCAGTATTTGTTATTTTGGACGAAACGCTAGGTCATATGGTTGGAAAAGCTATACTTCCTGATTTAGAAGATGTTGAAAAATCTGTCATAAATAGAAAAGAATTTACTGGTGACCCAAAAGATTATAAGCCTTATGATGCGGCTCCAAATACACCAGCTGTCTTAAACCCTTTCTTTAAGGGTTATCATTATCATATCACTGGACTTCATCACGGACCAACTGGTTTTCCAACAGAAGATGGAAAAATTTGTGAATATAATATTGAGAGATTAATGGGTAAAATTAATAATGCAGATGACCTTATAGAGTATGAAGAGTTTATGCTTGATGATGCAGAGGTTTGTATTATAGCTTATGGAAGTATCAGTAGAGGTGCAAAAGAAGCTGTTGTAAAATTAAGGAATGATGGCATAAAAGCTGGTTTATTTAGACCTATAACTATATGGCCAAGCCCAGTTGAAAAACTAAAAGAAATCGGCAAAAGATTTGATAAAATCATGATTACTGAGCTAAACATGGGTCAGTATTTAGATGAAATTCAAAGAGTAATGAAAAGAGATGACTTTGCAACACTTCATAAAGCAAATGGTCGTCCTATTGCACCAGTTGAAATGGTAGCAAAAGTTAAGGAGATGATGTAATATGGCTTTTAATTATGAAAAATATCTAAGAACAGATAAATTGCCAACACTTTGGTGCTGGGGCTGTGGAGATGGAGTTATCTTAAAATCTGTAATTCGTGCTATTGACAAAATGGGATGGGACATGGATGATGTATGTATAGTATCTGGAATTGGATGCAGCGGAAGATTTAGCTCATATGTAGATTGTAATACTGTCCATACTACGCATGGTCGTGCTATCGCTTATGCTACTGGTGTAAAAATGGCAAATCCAGATAAACATGTAATCGTGGTAACTGGTGATGGTGATGGTCTTGCGATTGGTGGAAACCATACGATTCACGGATGTAGAAGAAATATTGATTTAAATCATATAGTTATCAATAACTTTATATATGGTTTAACAAATTCTCAAACAAGTCCAACTACTCCAAAAGGTATGTGGACTGTAACTGCACAATATGGAAATATAGACCCAACTTTTGATGCAGCAAGATTAGCGGATGCTGCTGGTGCATCATTTGTAGCAAGAGAATCTGTTTTGGATCCAAAAAAGATGGAAAAAGTTTTTGTTGAAGGCTTTAAACATAAGGGATATTCATTCTTTGATATATTCTCAAACTGTCACATCAACCTTGGTAGAAAAAACAAGATGGGTGAAGCAATTCAGACACTTAATTGGATAGAAAACAAAATTATTTCCAAGAAGAAATTTGATGTTTTGAGTGATGAAGAAAAAGTGGGAAAATTTCCAACTGGAGTACTTAAAAAAGACGAAGAAGCATTAGAGTATTGTGAAGCTTATAGTAAAGTAATTGAAGCAGCACAAAATAAAACAAAAGTTCAACTGTAAGGAGTGCCTGAAATGAGAAGACAATTAAGATTTGTTGGTGTCGGTGGTCAAGGTGTTATCCTAGCAGGAGAGATTTTGGCTGAAGCAAAGATAAAAAGTGGTGGTTATGGTGTAAAATCTGCAACATATACATCTCAAGTAAGAGGAGGACCTACCAAGGTTGATATTTTACTTGATGATAATGAAATCTTATATCCATATGCAAATGAGGGTGAGATTGAATTTATGATTGCAACTGCACAAGTTAGCTATGATCAGTTTAAAAAAGGCGTAAAAGAGGGCGGCAACATAGTTGTTGAGCCAAATCTAGTAACACCAACTGATGAAGATAGAAAAAAATGGAATATTTTTGAAATTCCTCTCATCACTATAGCAAAGGAAGAAGTAGGAAATGTTATCACTCAATCAGTTGTAGCTCTCGGAATTACAATGGAGATGACAAAAGTACTTGATTTTGATTTAGTTATGGAAGTTACATTAGAAAAAGTGCCTAAGAAAGTTCATGAAGTAAATAAAAAAGCTTATGCACTTGGTATAAAATACGCCAAAGAAGCTATGATATAAGAGAAGCTATGGCATAAAATATAAATAAGCCACAAGTTTTCTTCTTGTGGCTTTAATTGATACTATATGTAACATTGTTCAAATATTTTATTTTTTAAAACTCTTTTTGATATAAATTTTATTTTTTTTACATTTTTTTATACTAGCATTTTGTATATTTTATAAAGATAAAGGAGAAAATATGAGAAAACTTATCTCATTGGTACTGTTCTTAGCAACAGTTATTGTTAGTGGTAGTTTTGCAGCTTATCCGTCTAAAGCTATAAAACTAATTGTTCCTTCTAAAGCTGGTGGTTCAACGGATACAACGGCTAGATTGTTTGCTCAAACAGCTAAGAAATATTGGAAAGGTGCAAGATTTATCATCGTAGATAAGCCTGGTTCTGGTGGTTTGATGGGTTTTGAAGCAGAAGCAAGAAGTAGAGCTGATGGTTACACGCTAGGCTTAATGTTTACTCCTCAAATTGTAGCTCATATTGTCGCAAAAAGAGCTACTTATACACTAGATAGCTTTAAAATTATAGGTAATATTGCGGAAGATCCTGAAATTGTTGTGGTTCCAGCACAAAGTAGTGTTAAAAACTTAGATGATTTAGTAAAACTAGCAAAATCTAAGAAAATAACAGCAGCAGTAAATGGTATAGGAAGTGATGACTTCTTGGCTGCTAAAAACTTCGAAACTGCTGCTGGCATTAAATTTAATCTTATGCCAACAAGGGGTTCGACTGAAGAAAAAGCTGCAATTTTAGGAAACCACATAGAAGTAGCCTTTATGAATCTATCTCAAATGTTAGCTCAACATAAAGCTGGAAAAGCTAGAATTATAGCGATAATGGCTAAAAAAAGATCAGATATTGCAATGGACATCAAAACTGCTCCAGAGCAAGGATATAATGTCCTCATGACAGCTACAAGAGGTATGATTATCAATGCAAAAGTGAAAAAAAGCATAGCTGATAAAATTTCTGACCTTTACACAAAAGTTATGAATGATAAAGGATTTCAAGCAAAAACAAAAAAAGCTTTTATATTTTTAAAACCTATGAAAGGTAAAGTATATAGAGATTATCTAGAGCAATTGCAAAAAGATACTCAAAAAGTTTATGATGTTTCACCTTGGTAAATGAATAAATGAGTAAAAAATATATCGATATAGTTTTAAGTGTATTTTTTATCGTTCTTGCAGTACTGTTATATCGCAGTACTGCAACTTTTCCTAAATCTGCTCTTTTTACAACTGCAGTTTATATAAAATTTTTAGCATATTTACTTGCCATCGCTAGTTTTGTACAACTTGTAAAGTCTATTAGGTCTGACGCTGCAATAAAAGTGATTTTTGCTAAAAACCCAAAAAAATTTTTCATACTTATATTATCATTGATTATATATGTATGGATAATTAGATATGTCGGTTTTATTATTTCAACATTGATATTTTTGCCAGTTACCATGAGATACATGGGCTATGAAAAATTTAGAAAATCTATAATCATATCTGCTAGTATTACACTTTTTGTATATGTTTTATTTGTACAAATATTTTCAATTCAGCTACCAGAAGCAACTATAATATTTGGAGCCTCATTATGATAATATTAGATGCCCTGCAAGCTGTTATGTCGGTTGATGTATTGACCGCTGTTACGATTGGTTCAATTTCTGGTATTATTATTGGAGGAATGCCAGGGCTCACTGCAACTATGGCTGTGGCACTTTTGATACCAATAACTTTTTCTTTTACACCATTAATTGGACTTTCTTTGATGGGTGGAGTTTATGCGGGAGCCATGTACGGTGGCTCAATTGCAGCAATTTTACTTTCAACTCCAGGTACTCCAGCAGCAGCAGCTACCGCCATAGAAGGATATCCACTCACAAAACAAGGCAAGGGTGGTTTGGCTCTAAAAGTTTCAGTAATTGCTAGTTTTGTAGGTGGAACTTTTTCTGTTATCGTTTTATTATTGGTTTCACCACTTTTGGCACAATTTGCTTTGAAATTTGGTCCGCCAGAGTATTTTTTGTTGGCTTTGATGGGTTTAACCGGAGTTATATCAGTTTCTACTGGTGGGCTTGCAAAAGGAATTATGTCAGGACTTATAGGATTAATCATTGCCCTTATTGGAACTGATGCCATGAGTGGAATGCTTAGATATACATTTGGTCAGGTTGAGTTATACGAAGGAGTATCTTTCATGCCAGCATTAATTGGTATGTTCTCTATAGCCCAAATGTTGGCACTTACAAGTGAAAAAAGAATTGCCAATGACAATATCGATCTTTCGACTATAAAGAGGGAAAAAATGCCAAAAGGTATGGTACCTTTTATAATGTTGGGAACCGCTGTTGGAACTATTGTTGGTATTATACCAGGTGAAGGTGCCACAATAGCTGCATTTGTATCATACAATATGGCAAAACAGAAATCAAAATTTAAAGATTTGTTTGGGAAAGGAAACCCTGAGGGAATTGCAGCCGCAGAGAGTGGAAATAATGCTTGTGTTGGTGGATCACTTGTACCACTTTTGACTCTTGGAATTCCTGGCAATACAGTTTCTGCTGCTCTTATGGGAGGGCTTATGATACAAGGATTGATACCAGGACCTGAGCTTTTTACAAAATATGGTCAAATAACATACGGTTTTATTTTATCACTTTTTATAGCAAATATAGTTTTCTTAGTGGTTGGTCTATTCTTTGCCCCGTATTTTGCAAGAATTGCTTTGATACCAGCATCTATCTTGATTGCGGCTATTAGTGTATTTGCTGTTATCGGTTCTTACGCAATTAACAATAGCATGTTTGATGTTGGACTCATGTTGATTTTTGCTTTTGGCGGTTTCTTTTTAGATAAATTAGGTTTTTCTTTAAGTGCTATAATTCTTGGCATGATTTTAGGCCCCATCGCAGAATCTGGTTTTGCTCAAGCTTTAACTATTTCCGGTGGTACTTACGGTATATTTTTTGCTTCCATTCCAGCAAAAATTTTATGGGTTATCATAATTGCTCTGTTAATTCAGCCATTAATTGGTCACTATAAAAGCAAAAATATAGAAAATATAGCTTCGTAATTTTGAATATAAATAAATTTATAAAGATAACCAACTTAAATCAATTTGAGATAAATGTAAGCTATTTAGCAAAAACTAGAAAGAAAAAAACACAGTATAATATAAGTATGTATCTATTTTTACCTGAAAATTTAGATATAAATGAGCAAACTTATCTAAAATCTACTTTTTATAATGATTCTTCTGGACATATAAGACTTTTTACTCCAAGATACAATCTAAAAACTTTAACCAAGAGATTGCTAAATTTAATAGAGTTTTTAAAAATAGATATAGATAAGAGTGAAAAATTTGAATATATCAACTATGAAACTAAAATGATAGTTTGTGCATATATTGATTATCTAAAAGAGATTTCTCAAAATATTGAAGATGAAAAATTTTCATTGAAAAAAATTACTTCCTTAGTGCAAAAAATTAAAAAATTTAATGAATTAAAAAATCAACTCTTTACTCTTCGTAAAACATCAAAAAATGCTGAAATAAAACATTTATTAAAGTCATCGGTTGAGTATATTAGTTTGATTACGCAGAGATATCTTTTTATTGTCAATATAAAACTCAGAAGCAAAGGAGAGATATATATAGGTGTTGTAAATGGCATAATTAATATCATAAATAACGAAATATCTTTTGAAAAAGAGAATGATTTGCCATTTGTATCAAGAGATGATAATATGAATGAAAAAGTGATATTTAGATATAGTGTCTTTAAGAAATTTTTTTATAGTATACTTTTTTTGAAGCAAGACATTGAGGAAGATTCTAGAAAGATAAGACAATTTTATTATGCTATTGCTGCTGGAATTTCGATGATGTTTGCAACAACGGTTGTTTTTATAACACAGCAAAAATTTGGAAATTTTACTACTCCTTTTTTCGTAGCTTTGGTTTTAAGTTATATGTTTAAAGATAGGATAAAAGATGTGGTAAAAGGGTATTTTGAAAAAAAATTAAATATCAAAGCTTATGATTTTAAAGACAAAATTTACGATATGGATAGACATAAACTTTTTGGGTATTTTCAAAAAAAAGTGAAATTTATTAAAAAAGATGATCTAGATAAGAGAATTGTCAAGGCAAGACTTTTGAAAACGAGCAGTAGATTGTCAACTTGGTATTTGAATGAAAAAATACTTAAATATGAAAAAAATATAACTCTATACAATAAAAATATAAAAGATGCCTACGATAATGCAATAGAAGGCATAACCGATATCATGAGATTTGATATAACTAGATTTAAAAGAAAAATGAATGATACAAAAGTCCCATTATACAGAGTAAATCACAATAATTTATATGGCGAGAGAGTTTATCATGTCAATATGGTATTTGTATTTAGTTCAGGAAAGCAAGATGAGATTCAAAAAATCAGATTAGTACTTACAAAAGAGGGCATAAAAAGAATAGAGATACCAAGGTATGGAATAGAGATATTTCCTAGCATTGTAAATAAAAGAGATAAAAATTGGTTTTATTTACAAAAAGATGGTTTGCTTAAAAAAATAGAAAATTTTAACGATTAGTGAAATAGTATTGAGCCAATTCTAAGCATATTTGCTCCGCATTCAACTGCAAGTTCATAATCACTGCTCATCCCCATAGAACAGTATTTTGCACCTTTTTTTTGTAATTTTTCATATATATTATAAGTGGTTTCAAAACTCTTTTTTATCAAAGATTTATCATCACTGTGTGCTCCTATGCTCATGACGCCTTTTAAGTTTATGTTGCTACAAGTTGAAATTATTTCGTTATAAATATCAGTAGCAATTTCAGGCATGACACCAGCTTTTTGTTCTTCTTTTGCACTATTTATTTGTAATAGAGAATTTAGTGTCGTGTTTTTAACCTTTAGTCTTTTGTCTATCTCTTTTGCTAACTCCAATGAACTCAAAGAGTGCATTAGCGTTGGATTTAAGTCTATTAAGGCATTTATTTTGTTCGTTTGAAGTCTTCCGATAAAATGCCACTCTATTGGTAAGCTTTGATAAAA
>JAADIZ010000068.1 GCA_013151055.1 Campylobacterota bacterium | reverse complement strand
ATGATTTTTATATACATCTAAAAATGAGAATATTTTGCCATTTTCTATCAAACTATTTAAACAATCTGTATCACACTCATTTGTTTCAAGATTGATAAAGATATTTTGAGCAGGAGGTATTTCAGACATTATCTCGCTTTTAGAAAATAACAAACTTGCAAAGAGCACTATATATATTAATTTTTTTATCATAATAATTTTTTAACCTTTAACATATCAGCAAAAACATCTTTTTTGGCTGATGGATTTCTTAGCAAAAAGCTAGGATGGTAAGTTGGTATGAGTTTGGCAGTCCCAAATTCTAAAATTTCCCCTCTGATTCGTGATATCGGCATATCATATTCGCCCATCAGGTGGTGATAACTAGTCGATCCAAGTGCAACTATAATTTTAGGTTTTATAGAGTTAATTTGTTCTAAAAGATATGGTTTACATGCTGACACTTCTTCCATAGTCGGAACTCTGTTGTTTGGAGGTCTGCATTTTATGATGTTTGCTATATATACATCTTCTCTCTTTAATCCCAAAACATTTTCTATAATTTTAGTCAGTAACATCCCCGCTTTTCCTACAAATGGTCGCCCACTTTCGTCTTCATTAGCCCCTGGTCCTTCGCCTATAAACATCAAGGAAGCATTTTTATCACCTTCACCAAAAACTACATTTTTTCTATTTTTAGATATCGTACAAATGTGACAACTTTGTACTTTATCGTTTAATTCTTCAAAACTTCCAGAGCTATTTTTAGACACTACATTTGCTGGTTTATACTCTTTGAAATATTCAAAGCCACAACAACGATATTGGTATAAAAGTTTTAATAATCTTGCTTTTTCTATTGTAGTCATGTAGAAATCATATCCAAGAGGCTGTTAAAAGATGATTAATGTTTGTGTTATAATGTTGAAAATTTATGATAAAGATATATGAATGCTAAATGAAATTGAAAAACTGTCCAAAACAAGAGATTTATTGCTAACTGGTGGTGGTGGAGTTGGTAAAAGTTATCTTGCGATGGAGATTATAAAAAATGCTAAAAAAAATGCTCAACAAGTGGTTGTTTTAGGAAGCACTGGCATCAGTGCTGTAAATATAAATGGACAAACTATACATAGTTTTTTTGCATTTGGAATTTGCAATTCACTTGATGAGTTGAATAAACATGATAGGTATATTAAAAGCAGACTTCTTGAAATAAAAAAAATACTTAACAAATGTGATTTGTTAGTGATTGATGAGATTAGTATGGTTTCCGCATCTTTGCTTGATATGATTCAATATAGACTTAGAATGGGAAGTTTTAAAGGAAGAATTATATTTGTAGGAGATTTTTTTCAACTTCCACCCGTCTTTAAAAATAAAGGCAATAGTTTGTTGGGTAACGCAGAGTATGCCTTTGAAAGTAGTGCTTGGGAATTTATAAATCCTTTAGTTGTAGAATTAACTCGAACAAAAAGAACAAAAGATAGAATTTTTTTTCAAGTTCTAGGTAAGATACGATGGGCTGATATAGACCATGAAGTGATTTCGTATCTAAATACTCTTAGAAATAATGTGGCTGATTGGAATACAGATGCAACTATTTTATATGCTAGAAATAAAGAAGCAAATGAGATGAACTTACTAAAACTCCAAGAGTTAAAAGGTGAGCCAATTTTAGTAAAAGCAAAAGAGAAGCTACATGTGAAAAGTTTGCATGAAAATAAGATAAAAAGTTGGAAAAATTCTTTGCCGATACCTTGTGATTTGAGTCTTAAAATAGGTGCAAAAGTGTTGTTTTGTACAAATAAATGGGGAAAATACTATAATGGTGAACGAGGAATAATCAGAGAAATAGCAGACGATTTTATACTAGTGGAAAAAGAAAGTGGATTTGTGAGAGTTGATAGACAAGAGTATGTCATGAGTGAAAATATCATCTTAAATGATGTCATAGAGGAGAAACCGCTTATCAGTATAGAGCAATTTCCACTAAAATTGGCTTATGCGATTACCATTCATAAATCGCAAGGTATGAGTATAGATAAACTTATTTGTAATATAGATAATATTTTTGAAAAGAGTCAGTTTTATGTTGCAATTTCAAGAGCAATAGATCCTAAAAAACTACTTTTGCATCAAAGTTATGGAGATTTTGATAGATGGCTGCAAAATATTATAAAAGTTTCGCCAAAAGTGATAGAATTTTATAAAAATTATGAAGTATTAAAAATAGAAGAGGAGAAATGAAGTGAAAAAAATATTGGTTATTTTATTAGTAGTAGTCATAAATCTAACAGCTCAAATGTTAAATATAGATGATTTTAGCTCGGTAGTTTTCTCAAGGGCTACAAGGAAACCAGTAACTATAACCTTAAATCTTATGGTCGAAGGTAGGTATGTTGAAGATGAAAGTTATAAAATCATAGATGCACTAAATATTATAATAGGAAGTTTTTATTGGGAAGATTTGATAACTTCGAGAGGAAAAGAGAGTTTTAAAACAGCTCTAAAAAACTACACAACTAAAAAATACAGCATAGATATAGATAATGTTTATATCCAAAAAATACAATCCCAGCCATCGACTCAAGAAATCATAGATGCCCTAAAGAAAGAGGGATTGTGCGTTAAATAAATTATTGAGTGACGATATCAAAGTTTTTTGGTATCTTTAATTTAAAAATGCTATCATCTAGTATGATATTTTTTTCTACATTTTTTAGAGTAATTTTTATCTTATTTTCTAGTTTGTCTTTATAGGTTATAGTAGAAATTTCACCATTTTTTATATTTATAAAGTAGTTTGTATCGTCAAATACTGTTTTATATCGATTGTTTGATATTTTTGTTGCATTTTTTATGATTTGTGTTATGTTCGGACTGTTTTTTAGTGTTGTTATAATTGCTTGCTCTAGTTCAGGCTCTATTATTGCAACTTTTTTATCCTTAAAATAAACCTTCTTCTTTACGGGTGTTTTATATATCCATAATGCTTGCTTTTGATTGGTTGCTAGAAAATTTCCTGTGTAAGTTATTGTGCTGTTTTCATCATTTGTGATAGTTTGCACAAAATTACAGCTAATTGTCTTAAAATCTAAAACTCCAGCAGAGATATTGACTAAAAATATAGATATCATCAAATAAAATTTCATAAATTTAACTCCTTTTGCATATTATAGTGAAGTTTTAGCAAATAGATAGTAAAAATATGATAAAATCTGCTCCTTAATTAAGTAAAAGGTAGATTAATGTTTATAAATGAAGTTGCAAAGAAGATTTTCGGAACACAAAACGATAGATTGGTTAAAAGCTATTTAAAACGAGTTGAAGCAATAAACAAGCTAGAAGAGAGATACGAAAAAATGAGTGATAGTGAACTCAAAAGTAGTTTTGATAATTTTAAAAAAGAGATAATAGAAGAAACAAAAACGCTAGATGAGATATTAAATGATGTATTTGCAATTATCAGAGAAGTTAGTAAAAGAACTGTAGGATTGAGACATTTTGATGTACAAATGGTCGGTGGATTAGTACTTCATGAAGGTGATATTGCAGAGATGAAGACAGGTGAGGGTAAAACATTGGTTGCCACCTTACCAGTAGTTTTAAATGCCATGAGTGGGCGAGGTGTTCATGTAGTCACGGTTAATGATTATCTTGCAAACAGAGATGCTAAGGATATGCAACCCATTTATAACTTTTTGGGTTTAAGTATTGGAGTGGTTACCGCTGGATTAGAAGATGATGCGAAGAGAAAAGAACAATATGCAATGGATATCACATATGGCACAAATAATGAGTATGGATTTGATTATTTAAGAGATAATATGAGATTTTCGCTAGAAGAGAAAGCTCAAAGAGAGCACAACTTTGTAATAGTCGATGAAGTTGACTCGATTTTGGTTGATGAAGCTAGAACACCGCTTATAATTTCAGGTCCAACAAATAGAACCTTGGATGGATATAGACAAGCTGACGGAATTGCCAAGAAACTCAAAAAAGAAGTTGATTTTACGGTTGATGAAAAAAACAGAACTATATTGATAACAGAAGAGGGTAATGAAAATGCAGAAAAACTATTTGGAGTTGGCAATTTATATAGCTTAGAGAATGCCGTTTTAGCCCATCACTTAGACCAAGCCCTCAAAGCGCATCATTTATTTGAAAAAGATGTTGATTATGTTGTAAAAGATGGAGAAATAGTAATTGTTGATGAATTTACAGGAAGATTGAGCGAGGGAAGAAGATTTTCTGAAGGTCTTCATCAAGCACTTGAGGCAAAAGAAGGTGTAGAGATAAAAGAAGAGTCTCAAACTTTAGCAGATATCACATTTCAAAACTATTTTAGACAATATAATAAATTAGCAGGAATGACAGGAACCGCACAAACTGAAGCAACAGAATTTGCACAGATTTACAACTTAGAAGTTATCACAATTCCAACAAACTTGCCAATGGTAAGAGATGATAGAAATGATTTGATTTTTAAAACAGAGGGTGAAAAATTTAATGCTGTTATAGAAGAGATAGCATCTTGCCATAAAAAAGGTCAACCAGTACTAGTAGGTACTGCTTCAATTGAAAAGAGTGAAGTGTTAAATCATCTTTTAACTAAGAGAAAAATTCCACATACTATCTTGAACGCTAAAAATCATACAAAAGAGGCAGAGATAATTAAAAATGCTGGCGATAAAAGTGCTGTAACGATTGCTACAAATATGGCTGGTCGTGGTGTTGATATCAAGATTTCTCAAGAGATTAAAGATTTGGGTGGATTGTATATCATAGGAACAGAAAGACACGAAAGCAGAAGGATAGATAATCAGCTAAGAGGTCGTTCTGGTCGTCAAGGAGATCCTGGAAAAAGTAGATTTTATCTGAGTCTTGAAGACAATCTTCTTAGAATTTTTGGTAGTGATAGAATTAAAAATATCATGGAGAGATTGGGGATAGAAGAGGGTGAGCATATCGAGTCAAAAATGGTTACAAGAGCTGTTGAAAATGCTCAGAAAAAAGTCGAAAATATGAACTTTGAATCAAGAAAACATTTACTTGAGTATGATGATGTTGCAAACGAACAGAGAAAAACCATATATAACTTTAGAAATAATCTTTTAGATAAAGAGTATGATATAGACTCAAAAATTGATGAAATTCGAAAAGAATTTGTAGAAAGTTTACTGTTTAGAGCGGAAATTTATGATGGTATGCAAAAAGATGATTTTAATATAGAAAAATTAATCGCTATTACAAATGAAGAATTGCAAGAAGATTTTAGAGTTGATGATTTAAAAGATTTAGAGTTTGATGTCCTAAGAGACGCACTTATTGAGATATTGAAAGCAAATTTTGATGAAAAAATGTCTCTTGTGGATGATGAACAAAGAAAAGAGATAGAGAGAATTTTATATCTTCAAGTTTTAGATAATGCTTGGAGAGAACATCTTTATCAAATGGATATATTAAAAACAGGTATCGGACTTCGTGGATACAATCAAAAAGACCCATTAGTTGAGTATAAAAAAGAGAGTTATAATCTATTTGTAGAATTGGTTGAGGAGATAAAATTTGAAAGTTTTAAAACTCTTTATATAGTTCAACTTAAAGATGAAAATGAAGAAGAGCAAAAACGAGCCATGGAAGAGATGGTCAGAAATATGGAAGAAGAAGCTTCAAAAGGTATGACTTTGGAGCATGATAGTATGCTAGAGCCTCAAAATAATAAGCCAATAATTGCACAAAAAAAGATACCTAGAAATGCTCCTTGTCCTTGTGGCAGTGGCAAAAAGTACAAAAACTGTTGTGGGAAGAGTGGACCTAAAAAAGGTGTATTAGCATAAAAACTTTAAGTGGTTATTTAGTAAAAAAGTATCTTAGATTAGATAAATCACAACCATTTATAACTGTCAGTGCTTTCCTAGCTTTTTTAGGGGTATGCGTGGGGGTCATGGTCTTGATAGTTGCTATGGCTATCATGAATGGTTTTGATAAAGAGTTTGAAACTAAACTTTTTACTATGAATTATCCTTTAAGTATATACTCTAAAACATTTCAAAAAGTTGATACTCAAGATTTGGAAAACTTAAAGAAAAAGTTTCCAAATCTAAAATATAGTCCATATATTTCATCTCAAGTTATAACAAAAAAAGGAAATAGGCTAGAAGGTGGTCTTCTTTTTGGTGTAGATTTTCAAAAAGAAATTCCTATGAACTCTGTTTTAAGAAACGCTTTAAAAAACAAGAAAATTGGAAAATATGACATAGTAGTTGGGAAAACGATAAGAGACAGAAATTTTCTAGAAAATGGAGATAAATTAACGCTTATATTTACCGCAAGTGACCCTACTGGATTTTCACTGATTCCAAAAATGAAAAGATTTACATATAAGGGTTATTTTCGCTCAGGACTCATAGCATATGACAAAGTTTATATGTATACTACACTTCAATCAATCAGGAAAGTTTTAAGATATAGCAAAAATACATATGATGGTATTCATATCTATTCTAACTCCCCATTTGAGGATATAAAAAAAATTAGGAAGATATTGCCTAGTAATCTTGGGATTGTAGGTTGGTGGCAGATGAATGGAAACTTTTTTTCAGCTCTAAAACTAGAAAAAAGATCACTTTTTATCGTTTTGATGCTTATAATTCTCATAGCATCTCTAAACATAATCAGCTCTTTGCTCATGACCGTCATGAGTAGAAGAAAAGAGATAGCACTACTTTTTTCACTTGGAGCTACAAAAAAAGAGATAAAAAATACTTTCTTTTACTTAGGCATGATTATCGGTGGAGGTGGAATTATCGCAGGAGTAATTCTTGGGTTAATTTCGATTTATGTTTTAGGCTCATTTGATATTATATCGTTGCCAGCGGATGTTTATGGTACATCAAAATTGCCACTTGATTTGTCTTTAGTGGACTTTTTACTGATATTGGTTGGATCTATTTTTATAGTTGTATTTTCATCTTATTATCCATCTTATAAAGCCACCAAGATTAATGTTTTAGATACTTTAAGAAACGAGTAGCTTAGTAATGCCTTCAAAACTAAAATAATTATAGCTATTTTTGTGCTCGTAAGTAAACTCTAGACCATGTGCTTTCATGATATTGTGGACGATATACAGTCCTAAACCAAAACTTTTATGTGAAATTTTATCTTGTGTAAATGGCTCTAAATAATGAGATAAATCATACTGCATTGGATTTCCCTGTGATATAAAAGATATCTTATCAAAACTTGTTTCTAGGACGACTCTCTTATCTATAGAATATTTGATACCATTATCTATAAGATTTTTGATTGCGGTTGTAAATAACTTAAAATCCACTTTAATATTCCAATTATTTTTGATATCTATGACTATTTTGTCTTGAGAAATCATAGATAAATCAATGGCTTCATCAATAATATCACTTAATTTATAGGTTCTTACATTTTTTATGCCATCACCAGAAGTTATTTGTTCTATGGAGGTAAATTCATTTATTAAAAGTTCTAACTTTTCAAAAACATTTATCAATCTTTGTTTTTGTTTGGAATTATCTATCATTTCAACGCTAATTCTTCCTTTTGTGATAGGAGTTTTTAGCTCATGCATTATATTTCTCAAGAATAATTGTCTTGATTGATTTAATTTCTTGATTTGATTTACTGCATTTTGAA
This sequence comes from Campylobacterota bacterium, assembly GCA_013151055.1. Classification (GTDB taxonomy): domain Bacteria; phylum Campylobacterota; class Campylobacteria; order Campylobacterales; family Sulfurospirillaceae; genus JAADIZ01. Next base: position 2,874 of record JAADIZ010000068.1, on the reverse strand, counting down.
ATGAGTTTGAAACTTGTGAAATTTCATCTTCTCCATCCCTAGCACATGAAATATCTAAGTCACCTTTTGCAAATTTATCCATCTCTCTTTTTAATTTTCTTAAAGGTTTTATTCGCCTGATAGTTAGTATATAATCAAGTATGATAATTAAAAGTACTAAACCAAATATGGTTCTTATAGTATGATACCTATATGGTTGATAATCATCATCTTTCAGTAGCAGTGTTGTATTTTTATGCACTATCAATAAGTAGTTTCTTCTATTATAAACCATAATAGCAGTAGAGCCAATTTTAGCAGTTATTTTTTGTAAAACTTTAGCTTTTTCTATGATTTCTCTTTGCACTTTTTTGTTGCTTATCTCTGTCATATTGTAACTTTTAACCTGTTTCTCCAACTCTTTTTTGCTTATAAAGTTGTTTAAATGGAAAAGTGTTGCTCGCGCTACTATTGTATATTTATTATTTAGTTTTTCTGTATAGTTTTGTTGGTCATAGTCCATTAAAAAAATAAATGCTACAATTATACTAGATATCGAAATTATAAAAACAAAGGTTATACTAAAAAAGATGGATGATTTGTTCATTGTATTAATTTGTATCCTATTCCTCTTATTGAGTGTATATATTTTGGATTTTTTGGATTTTCATCCAGTTTTTGCCTGATGCGACCAATGATGACATCTATACTTTTATTTGATGTGTCTTCCCCGATACTATTTACATTGTATATAAGCTCTTCCCTTGAGACGACACCACCATCTTTTTTTATAAGGTAAGAGAGTATTCCGTATTCAGCCATAGTTAAATTTAATTCATTTTTCAAGTAGGTAATTGTCATTTTCTCGGTATCTACAATTAAGTCTTTTGTTTTTTCTTTTGGATTTTGGGAGGTAAAGTTTTGGTTATACCTTCTAAGTAAACTATTGATTCTAGCTCTTAATTCTAGCGGATTGTAAGGTTTAGGTAGATAATCATCAGCACCATTCTCAAGCGCTGTTACTTTATCTGTTAAATCATGTCTAGCAGAAGAGATGATGATAGGCGTGGTATGTTTTTCCCTTATCTCTTTGCATACATCAAGCCCATCGATACCAGGTAGTGTCAAATCTAAAATTACTAAATCAAATTTTTGGGTATCTAGATATGAAATACCGATATAAGGCTCCTGCGCAGTAGTTGTTTGTATATCAAATTGCTCTAAATATTCTGTCAGAATTTCAGCCAATTCCAAATCATCTTCAATCATGAGAATTTTAATCACAATAACCCTCCTGTATTTTTAGAGAGCTATTGTACCATAAGAGGGCTAATACCCTCTTATGGCTGTAATTATTTTGCTACAAAGTATATGATATAACCACCTCTGTTGACATATATCATTTTTGGTTTATTTTTGTTTTTAGCAAATACTTCGTTTAAGTCTTTGAGAGATTTTATAAACTTGTTTTGTACTTGTACTATAATATCACCCTTTAGAAAGCCTATCTTTTGAGCCTGTGAATTATTTTTTACTCTAGTGACAAAAACACCTTTTATATCAGCTGGAATTTTATAAATGGATTTGATTTTATTTGTTAGTTCTGTTACAGACAAGCCTTTTATATATGCTTTATTTTTACTATTGCCAAAACTTTTTGTTGTTCCCATGTCAGCCAATATTGCTTTTGTGTTTTTAATCTTTTTGTTTCTCTCGTATTTGATTTTTATTGTCTTATTTGGAAGTATATCACCTATTTTATTTTTTAATTCATTTGCATTTTTTATTTTTTTACCATTAATTTGTATGATTAAATCACCTCTTTTAAGACCTGCTTTGGCTGCTGATGAATTTTTTTCAACTTGTAGTATCAAAGCACCACTATCGTTTTTGTATAATCCTCTCATATTTGCTTTAAGATCTGTTATGGAAACTCCTAGATATCCTCTTTTTATTGCTCCATTATTTATGAGGTTTATCGCGATTGATTTTACCATATTTGATGGAATTGCAAATCCTATACCGTTATTTCCTCCGCTTCTTGAAATTATTGCACTATTTATCCCTATAAGTGCACCTCTAGTATCAACTAAGGCTCCACCAGAGTTTCCTGGATTTATAGATGCATCTGTTTGTATAAAATTTTCGTATTGATTTAGTCCTATGCTACTTTTGTTTAAAGCTGATATAATTCCTTGTGTGACCGATTCACCAACACCAAATGGATTTCCTATAGCAAAAACTATGTCTCCTTCAAGTAGTTTAGAAGAGTCTCCAAATTGTGCAACATGTAGATTTTTTGCATCTATTTTTATCACAGCCAAGTCGGTTTTTGGATCTTGTCCTATAATTTTTGCCTTATATATTTTTTTATTACCATGTATAGTCACAGTAACATAATCCGCACCTTCAACTACATGGTCGTTTGTAACAATATATCCATCTTTAGATATAATTACACCAGAACCAAGAGAGTGTGCTGTTCTGCTTTGTGGTTGAAATTTTGGTATATTGTTTCCAAAGAAATTTTTTAAAAAAGGGTTGTTGAGTAAATTTTGCATATTTACATTTGATGTAACATTTTTAGTGCTAGATATATTTACAACACTTTTTTGCATGCTTTTTATAGAATTATTGTAAGATAATACTGTATTTTTGTTGGTTGCATTTTCTCTTTGTGGGTTATTTGGCATCATTTCAATATTTACATTTGCTAGCAACAGAGTTGCACCTAGTAATATAGGTAAAATTACTATTTTTTTCATTTCTACTCCTCTTAATTTATATTTAATTATAAATTATAAAATTAAATATAAAATTAATAAATACTTAATGAGACCACTGCACAATAACAACCCCCACAATATCAACAGGTTTTGCTCAGGCGAGGCAATC
>JAADIZ010000007.1 GCA_013151055.1 Campylobacterota bacterium | reverse complement strand
ATGAAGCAAGTTACAGGAATTGACTTCAAAGTTGAGATTGGCGGCAAGAGGGCAGGTGATCCGGCTGCTCTAATTGCAGATAATTCAAAATTAACCATCAGGAATTTAAAATCATTCGGATGGACGCCAAAATATGAAGATTTGAATCTGATTTGTCAAAGTGCTTATGAATGGGAAATGGTTGATGGTTGATAGTTGATGTTGAGAGTAAAGAGTAAAGAGGGGAAATGGGTGATTATAAAGAGCTGAATGTTTGGAAAGAAGCAATTGATTTAGTTGAAAATATATATAAATTTATAAAAACATTTCCCAAATATGTTTTGTCTGATCCTAATTCCCAATATTCTCTAAATATTCCTATTGACCCATTATGGGATTTATATTATAATGTTGAAATAATGACGTATAGGAGGAAACATTTATGCAACGCATAAATCAAGCAGACGATGAGTTTCAAGAGATTGCTACAAGAACCATAGATGCAAAATATAGAATAACCATAGGCAAGCTTATAGATGGATGCAAAAGAGTAAAAATATATAAAAATCGCGAAGGAGAAATTCTTTTAAAACCTTTGGTTGAATTACCGGCTTCCGAAGTATGGCTTTTCAAAGATAAAGAGGCTTTAAAGAGCATTAAAAGAGGATTGTGCGATGCTGCCGATGGCAACATTGAGAAACTAAATTTAGATGAGTTTTAAACAGAACATTGTTTGAAATATTTCTAACTAAAGAAGCAAAAAATCAATTAGACAGATTAAAAAAAGAAAAAGGATTAAAGAAAAGATATAAAGCGATTGTAAAAGCCATTAAACTTCTTGCTTCGGATCCAAAACATAAAAGCCTGCAAACTCACGAATTCACAAGTCTAAGCGGACACAACAAAGAAAAAGTATTTGAGGCTTATGCTGAACAATCAACTCCTGCTGCTTATAGAATATTCTGGTATTACGGAACTGATAGGAATCAAATCACCATAATATCAATAATTAAACATCCATAACAAATGATGCATTATGCCATTCACTATCAACCATCCACTAATTCTCCTTGACATCCACCCAATTTTTTATATCATACATTCAAATTTTGAATGGAGTTGTTTGTGATTAAAGTGAATGAATCTATGGTGAAGGTGCTTCATACTATAGGCAGGGAAGCTGAAACATCTCAAAGCAATATTGCAAAAAGAGTTGGTATAAGCGTAGGCAAGGTAAATTATATCTTACAGGAATTGTACAAAAAAGGCATTGTAAAAACTGAGAGATTTATAAATAGCAAGAACAGATGGGCTTATAAATATATATTAACTCCAAAAGGCATCAAAGAAAAAACAAAAATAACAAAAGAGTTTGTAAAAAGAAAAATTACCGAATATGAAAAGATGCTGGAAGAGGTTGATAGTTGATAGTGAATGGTTGATGGTAAGTAAAGAGGGGAAATGGGTGATTACAAAGAGCTGAATGTTTGGAAAGAAGCAATTGATTTAGTTGAAAATATATATAAATTTATAAAAACATTTCCCAAAGAAGAAGCTTATGCGTTATCTGATCAAATTAGAAGAGCTGTTGTTTCAATTCCATCTAACATAGCAGAAGGTTCAAATAGAAATACAGATAAAGAATTCATTCAATTTTTATATATAGCGTTAGGTTCAGTATCAGAAGTAGAGACACAATTAATTATCGCAAATAGACTTAGATATTTAAATAATATCAAAAATGAATTGGAACATATAACAAAAATCAGAAAAATGATTAATGGATTAATAAATTCCATCAAAAGGAAAAATAACGCATGATACTATCCACCATCAACATCCACTATCAACCATCAACTGCTGTTCTCATGTTAAGGGCTGACCCCTCTTGCTGATAGAACAAACCATAAAAGATAAGATTTGCACTGTTAGAGATATGCAAGTGATGTTAGATGAGGATTTAGCAATCTTGTATGATGTAGTAGAACCTAAAAGATTAAATGAACAAGTAAAAAGAAATATCGAAAGATTTCCTAAAAATTTTGGATTTCAACTAACAGAAAATGGGTATGAAATCTTAAATGCCATAGAAGAAAAAGGAATTCCGAAAAAACAACACATCTTCTACGATGGACAAATCTTCGATGCACATATATTTGTAAATGATTTAATAAAATCAGCTAAAAAATCTCTAATTTTAATAGATAATTACATAGATGAAACAGTTTTAACACTACTGAGTAAAAACCAAAACATAGATATAACTCTTTATACAAAAACAATCTCGAAACAATTAAAGCTAGATATTAAAAAATACAATACTCAATATAAAAAAATAGTTGTTAAAAAGTTTAACTTACCTCATGATAGATTTTTGATAATCGATGAAAAAGAGATTTATCATTTTGGAACAAGTTTGAAAGATTTGGATAAAAAGTGGTTTGCATTTTTAAAAATGGATACGGATTTTTTTGAATTGATTGGGCAATTGGAGTGATAGCTAAACTAAAATCCAAATTTCAATCTGAAGATAAAAAAAGACTTCTATCAAATTTTTTGTCATTATCGGTCTTGCAAGGTGCAAATTATATTTTGCCATTAATTACATTGCCGTATTTGGTTAGGGTTCTTGGGGTCGAAAAATTTGGGTTTTTAGCTTTTGCTAGTGCAACCATTGCTTACTTTAATATCATCACTGATTATGGATTTAATCTTACAGCAACAAGAGAGATATCAATTCACAGAGATGATAAAGCAAAAGTTATAGAGATATTTAGTAGTGTGATGACTATAAAGTTTATGCTTATGATAGTTAGTTTTATACTTCTTAGTATATTGGTATTTAGTTTTACAAAGTTTTCTGCTAATTGGGAAGTATATTTCCTGACATTTGGCATGGTTATAGGGCAAGTTCTTTTTCCTATTTGGTTTTTTCAGGGTATGGAGAAAATGAAATATATTGCTTATTTAAATATTTTTGCAAAATCCATATTTACTGTTGCTATTTTTGTATTTGTTCACAAACAAAGTGATTTTTGGAAGGTCCCCTTTCTTAATTCTATTGGATTTATCGTGGCTGGCATTTGGTCA
>JAADIZ010000064.1 GCA_013151055.1 Campylobacterota bacterium | reverse complement strand
TCTTTTATAGCTTGAAGATGCGATTGTTCTTTTGATAGTTGCGTCATTTTTTTGATATCATTCGAGATATCAGGTTCGCTAAGGAGCCTGCTTAATTCATTATATCTATCTAAAAAGGGTTGAAGTTTGTTTTCAAGCAAATTTTTATACCTAGATGAAGCTTACGCAACACCATTTAGTCTATTTACTAGTTTTGCAAGTCTGCTTACTCTTCTTGCCGCTGTATTTGATTTTAAAATACCTTTGCTTACATAAGCATGAAAGTTTTTGTTAACATCTTTTAAAGCTTTAGCTGCTGCCTCTTTGTCGCCTGCATCTACTGATTCTCTAAGAGCTCTTGTAAGGTTTTTGATTCTAGTTTTATAAAATCTATTTCTTTCTGTTCTTTTTTTTGTCTGTCTAATTCTTTTTTCTGCTGATTTGTGATCTGCCATTTGGTAGCCTTTTATTTTGATTTTTAGGAATGGATTATACACAAAGAAAGATTAAACTAAACTTATTTTAAGATTTTTTTTAGGTGATTTTTAAATAAAATATAATAATAACATAAAATAGGATATAATCCAATTTTGCAACTGAACACAGACCTAAGCATTAGGAGAGATAAAAATGGGACAACTATTTGGAACAGATGGAGTTAGAGGAAGAGCAGGGAAAAAACTTAATGCTCAAACTGCTATGCGTTTAGCTATGGCAGCTGGAATTTACTTTAGAAAAAACTCTATCACAAATAAGTTTTTAATTGGAAAAGATACAAGAAGAAGTGGATATATGATCGAAAATGCCATAGTTTCTGGTCTAACAGCGGTTGGATATGATGTTAGGCAAATCGGACCAATGCCAACTCCAGCGATATCATTTCTAACTGAAGACATGAGATGTGATGCGGGAATTATGATAAGTGCTTCTCATAATCCCTACTTCGACAATGGTATAAAATTTTTTGATTCATTTGGCAATAAATTGGACGAATTAGCTGAGTCTGAGATTGAAAAAATATATCATGACGAAAAACTTATTGAAGAAAATCAAAAAACAGAGTTTGATATAGGTAGGTCAAAAAGAGTTGATGATGTGATTGGAAGATATATAGTTCATATAAAAAATTCATTTCCTAAAAATCTTGCATTAAAAGGTATAAGAGTTGTTTTAGATACCGCAAATGGAGCTGCATATAAAGTGGCACCAACAATTTTTTCAGAACTTGGAGCCGATGTTGTTACTATAAATGATACTCCAAATGGAAGTAATATAAACCTAAATTGTGGTGCTATGCATCCTGAGATATTAGGAAATGAGGTGAGAAGATTAAGAGCAGATGTTGGTTTTGCATTTGATGGGGATGCTGATAGGCTAGTCGTTGTAGATGAAAATGGAGATGTGATTGACGGAGATAAACTTCTTGGGCGACTTGCGGTGTATCTTAATGTTGAGAATCGTCTAAAAGGCTGCTCCATGTGTGCTACTGTGATGAGCAATAAGGCATTAGAGGATTATCTAAGTGAGAATGAAATTTCACTCATAAGGTCAAATGTTGGCGATAAATATGTGCTTGAAGTTTTAGGGCAAAAAGATATGAATTTTGGTGGCGAACAAAGTGGACACATCATACTTTCTGATTTTGTAAAAACTGGTGATGCACTTATAGCTTCTCTTGCAGTTATGGCATGTTTTTTGAGAAACCAAGAACCCATAAGTAAACTTTTTGACCCATTTGATCTTTACCCTCAACTCCAAAAAAATCTTGCAGTGATAAATAAAATTCCACTCGAGAAGATAAATGGTTATGAAGAATTAGTAAAAAAAATCAAAAACGATGGTGTTAGAGTTTTGATTAGATACTCGGGCACAGAAAATTTACTTAGAATTTTGCTTGAAGGTAAAGATGATAAGACCTTAGAAGCTGACATGAATAAAATTTATACATTTCTCAAAAAAGCATTAAATGACTAAAAATATTTCAGCTTTTATCTTGCTGGCTATTGGAATTTTTCTTATAGACCAAAATCTTAAAGCTCTATTTTTAGATGGTTTTAGATGGAATGGAGAGTATATTTCTCTAATTTTGGTTTTCAACAAAGGTGTTGCATTTTCTATGTTCTCTTTTTTACAAGAGTATTTAAAATATATCCAAACTGCTATTTTTGTTTTTATGAGCGTATATCTTGTATATGAAAAGAAGATTTTCCTAAAATATTCACTACCTCTTGGCGTGCTTTATGGTGCTGGAATTGGGAATTTACACGATAGATTTGTACACGGAGGTGTAGTTGATTATATATTTTGGCACAAATGGTTCAATTTCGCTGTTTTCAATTTTGCAGATATCATGATTGATTTTGCTGTTGTTTGGATACTGTTTTTAAATTTTAGGAAAAAATCAAATGTTTAAGATAGGAATTATAGGTTTGGGCGGAGTTGGTGGATATATTGGTGCTAGATTAATTCAAAAAAACTTGGCTAATATTTCACTTTTTGCCAGAGGAGAGCATTATAAAGCCATAAAAAAGAGTGGATTGAAAATCAAAGATATGAATGAAGAATTCACAGTCACTCCAGAAAATTTGATAAATTCTCAAAATGATGAGAGTCATGAAATATTTGATATTATTTTTATAACAACAAAGAGTTATAGTTTTAAAGAGATATCTAAAACACTAAATCAACACACAAACGAAGATACTTTGATAATACCGCTATCAAATGGCATAAATCATAAAGTTGAATTAAGAAATTATATACAAAAAGGCATCTTGCTGGAAGGTTGTATTTATATACTTTCAAATATAAAAGAGGCTGGTTATATACAGAAGAAAGCATTAACATTTTATCTTATTTTTGGCGATAATCAAAACAGGTTTCAAGGAAAATTACAAAAACTAGCAGATATTTTAAACCAAAGTGGTCTAAAATCAAAACTTAGTCAAAATATAGAGTATGATTGTTGGACAAAATATCTTCTTATATCATCTTTTGCAACTTTGACTTCGTATTTTGAAAAACCGATGGGATATATACTAGAAAAAAAGATGAGTTTATTAAAAGAGGTACTAGACGAGATAATAACAGTTGCCAATGCTTTAGGCGTGAATATAGGAGAAAACGAGAGGGCAAAAGTTATAAATCAAGTTCAAAATGTTTCATATAATTCAAAAACATCAATGCAGTTAGATTTTGAAAATTCAAAAAAGACAGAACTAGAAGCACTTACAGGATATATAGTACATGAAGCAAGAAACCTAGGAATAGAGGTTAGAAATATAAATATTATGTATGAAAAGCTCGCAAAAAGGTCTATTTAAGTATATTTTATGCCATTTTTAAGTATTATCTACTTTCAATTTATGTAATGGTCGCGTAGCTCAGTTGGTAGAGCACTACCTTGACATGGTAGTGGTCGTTGGTTCAAGTCCAATCGTGGCCACCATATTTCGTTCTCTTAAAGTTTGAGAGTTCATTAAAGTAAAGGATAAAAATGCAAAATGAAGTTATAGCCTACAGAGATGGCGAAACACTTCTTGATACACAGACTGCTGCTTCACAAAACTCAACCGATTTTCAAAAAGTTTTATTTGATAATTCTGATGATGCACTAGAGGTGATAAGACACTCAACTGCACATATGATGGCTCAAGCTATAAAAGAGTTATATCCTGATGTTAAGTTTTTCGTAGGCCCTGTTATACAAGATGGCTTTTACTACGATTTTCGAGTAGGTGAAAAGATAAGCGATAGTGATTTAAAGACGATAGAGAAAAAGATGCAAGAGATTGCAAAAAGAAAGCTTCCAATCGAAAAAGCTTACACAACAAAGAAAGAGGCTGTGAAATACTTTGGCGATGATGATTTAAAACAAGAGGTGTTTTTAAGGATTCCTGATGGTGAAGTATCTATTTATAAACAGGGTGATTTTGAAGATTTGTGTCGAGGTCCTCATGTTCCAAATACTAGATATTTAAGATTTTTTAAACTTATTCGAGTAGCTGGAGCCTATCTTGGCGGTGATGAAAAAAGAGAGATGCTGACTCGTATATATGGTACAGCATTTGCAGATAAAAAAAGCCTCATGGATTATACCAAAATGATAGAAGAGGCAAAAAAAAGAGACCATAGAAAACTTGGAAATGAACTTAAACTCTTTACATTTGACGAAGAGGTAGGAGCTGGTCTTCCTATATGGCTTCCAAATGGCGCTAGGCTTAGAAGCAGGTTAGAGTCTTTGCTGTTTAAAGCTCATAGACTAAGAGGTTATCAGCCTGTTCGTGGTCCTGAAATTCTCAAAAGTGATGTATGGAAGATAAGTGGACACTATGATAACTATGGTGAAAATATGTATTTTACCACTATTGATGATGTGGAATATGGCATAAAACCGATGAATTGCCTCGGACATATAAAGGTTTTTCAAGATGAGGTGAGAAGTTATAGAGATTTGCCCCTTAAGTTTTTTGAGTATGGAGTTGTGCACAGACACGAAAAAAGCGGTGTGCTTCATGGTCTTTTTAGAGTTCGTGAATTTACTCAAGATGATGCACATATATTTTGTACACCTGAGCAGATAAAAGAGAATGTTTTAGAAATACTAGATTTTATCGATACTCTCATGAGTGCTTTTGGGTTTACATATGAAATGGAGATTTCTACAAAACCAGAAAAAGCCATAGGAGACGATGCGTATTGGGAAGCTGCTACTAAAGGCTTAAAAGACGCACTTGATGGAAATGGCATAAAGTATGGTATAGATGAGGGTGGTGGTGCATTTTATGGACCTAAGATTGATATAAAGATAACAGATGCACTAAAAAGAAAGTGGCAATGTGGAACTATTCAGGTTGATTTTAACTTGCCTGAAAGATTTAATCTAGCCTATGTTGATGCTAACAATGAACATACTCGTCCTGTTATGCTCCATCGTGTTATTTTGGGTTCATTTGAGAGATTTATAGGTATACTGATAGAGCATACCGCTGGTGAGTTGCCATTTTTTATAGCTCCTACTCAAGCTATCATAGTGCCGATTTCTGAAGCCCATCATGCATATGCTAAAAAGTTGTTCAAAATACTTTTGGAAGAGGGAATTGATACTGAGATTTCAGCCAAAAATGAGAGTTTAAATAAGAGAATTAGAAATGCTGAAAAGATGAAAGTTCCAATGATTTTAGTAGTAGGCGACGAAGAAATTAAAAGAAATAGTGTTGCCCTAAGGGATAGAAGAGAAAGAAAACAGTATAATCTTAGCATAGATGAATTAAAAATAAAAATAAAGGAGAAGCTTAATGAGGTACACTTTTGAGTAAAAGCAAAGATGTAATGCTTAATGACGACATTAGAGCAAGTGAAGTTAGGTGTTTAGGTGATGATGGCACACAATATGGTGTGATTTCAAGAAACAAAGCGCTAGCAACAGCTGAGGGTTTAGGCTTGGATTTGGTTCTTATAGCTCCTGATGCAAAACCGCCAGTTTGTAAGATTATGGACTACGGTAAGTTTAAGTATCAGCAAGTAAAAAAACAAAAAGAAGCAAAAAAGAAGCAAAAAACTATCGAAGTTAAAGAGATTAAACTTTCAGTTAAAATTGCCCAAAATGATGTGAATTACAAGATAAAACATGCTAGAGAATTCTTGGAAGAAGGAAAACATGTGAAATTTCGAGTCTTTTTAAGAGGACGAGAAATGTCAAATCCTGATGCAGGAAAAGAAGTATTAGAGCGAGTTTGGCCTATGGTTGAAGATCTTGGAGATAGAGATAAGCCTCCTATGTTTGAAGGTCGTTATGTAAATATGCTTGTTGTTCCAAAAAAATAGCAAAAATTATATTATTTTAAGAGATTTTAAGCTAAAATTATCAGCTTATAAAAAAGATAGAGATGTCTTGAAATATAAAGGGAGAAAGTATGCCGAAAATGAAAACGGTACGCGGTGCAGCTAAGAGATTTAAAGCTAGTAAAAATAGGATAAAAAGAGGCTCAGCCTTTAGAAGTCATATACTTACTAAAAAGTCTACGAAAAGAATGCGTGGACTTAAAGAATCACATAGTGTAGATAGCCGTGATTTAGCATCAGTAAAATTGATGTTAGGCAAGAAGTAAAAGTTTTAACTAAATAGTTAATAAAAAATCATTGCGATTTTCCCCTCAAAACTCTTAGTAGTCGAGGGCAAGTTCCCAAAAGGGACACCAAACAAGGTCAAGGAGATATAAATGGCAAGAGTAAAAACTGGTGTTGTTAGAAGAAGAAGACACAAGAAAATACTTAAATTAGCAAAAGGTTTCTACAGCGGTAGAAGAAAGCATTTTAGAAAAGCAAAAGAGCAGTTAGAAAGAAGTCTTGTCTATGCTTATAGGGATAGAAGAAACAAAAAAAGAGATTTTAGAAGACTTTGGATTGTAAGAATCAATGCTGCTTGTAGATTAAACGGTATAAGTTATTCTCGCTTTATCAATGCTTTAAATAAAGCAAACATACAATTAGATAGAAAAATTTTAGCAAATATGGCTATGAATGACCCAGAGGCATTTGCAGTTGTAGTAAAACAGGCTAAAGCCACGATATAATTTTAATAAGAGGTATATATTAAACTGTGTAAACCACCTCTTGCCCCATATCCTCAACCTGAATATTTTATCATAAAGTCTTGAAAAAATATGCAAAGTTGAGGATAAATCTCACTCCAATTTCTAATTTTTTTAGAGATGAAAGCACTATATCAGATAAATTTAAATGCAAGAATTTTAATCATAATTTTACTTATCGCTATACCTGCCGTTTGCCTAGCATATGTGACCATAAAAAAAGATAAACATAAAACTACTTATGACTTTAGAGACTATAATCATATTTGTTGTTATGATAACTATGATATTACTCATAAATAATAATATTATGTTTGAGTAATGTCCATAAAGAGAATAATACTAATTATTTATTTTATTTAATATCAAAACATTGTAAAAAATAGTAAACTTAACTTTAAGAGTAAATTATTGTAGTAAAAAATGATTTTTTAATTTTCTTAAAAAAAGAATAAAATTGTCTAAAACCTCGTAATAGAGGTATGGTATGGTGCGGATGAGAAGACTCGAACTTCCACGCCGTGAAGCACCAGATCCTAAGTCTGGCGTGTCTACCAATTTCACCACATCCGCACACAACAATAGTAAAAGTATGTCTCAATCTACAGAAACCAAATTCTCGACGAAAGTCGAAGCTTTAGTGACTGAAATTTAGTGAGCTTTGCTCGTTAAATTGAGACAGTTAAATGGTACGCCCTGCACGATTCGAACGTGCGACCTACGCCTTAGAAGGGCGTTGCTCTATCCAGCTGAGCTAAGAGCGCGTCTGTTCGGTTTTAGATGGTGCGCCCGACAGGAGTCGAACCTACAACCTACGGATCCGAAGTCCGTTGCTCTATCCAATTGAGCTACGAGCGCAAAACTCGACGAAAAACAATGGGGTGAATGATGGGAATCGAACCCACGACCCTCGGAACCACAACCCGATGCTCTAACCAACTGAGCTACACCCACCATAGTTAGTGCTCAACTTTTGATTTTTTCAAAATAAGAATGCAAATCAATAATTCAACACTAAATAAATGGTCGGGGCGAAAGGATTCGAACCTTCGACCCCCTGGTCCCAAACCAGGTGCGCTAACCAGACTGCGCTACGCCCCGACAAAATAAAATACCATAGCAAACTGGTATTTTAAGGGTGAAATTCTACACAAATTTTGCTTATTTGTCAAGCAAAATAAGCTTTTAAAGGAATTTTTTTGACAATACTTCTATAACTATCTCTGGAAGAAGCTTATACTCTAATTCATGTATCTTTTTTTCGTAAGTTTCAAAGCTCATTTTACTATCTTTTTGAAAACATTGTTGAGCTATTATGCTTCCACCATCTAACTCTTCATTTACATAATGCACAGTTACCCCACCTATCTTCATATCTGATTCATAACTCTCCTCAATCGCATGTCCTCCTTTAAAAAGAGGCAATATCGATGGGTGTAAATTTATTGCTTTTATGTTTTTTGTAAAAATTGGCGTTAAAAACCTCATAAATCCTGCTAAAATAGTAAGCTCGGCACCACTTTTTTTGATGGCATCAACAAGTTGTACATCAAACTCTTCTCTATTTTTGTATTCCTTATGATTTATGATAATCGGCTTTATCCCAAAACTTCTTGATTTTTCAATTCCTTTTGCACTAGGAACATTGCATATGGTGGCAACTACCTCGATTTTAAATCCATTAAACTTTTTATGATGTAAATTTTTAAGTAAATTATCTAAATTTGTTCCGTTTCCACTAAAAAGTATGGCTATTTTTTTCATAGATATTTTATCCCTTCACATATATCCATAGGATTTAAAGCATAGCTATTTAATTTTATCTCTTTAGAAGCCATAGAGTGTGCTAATACAGCTGTTATAGCCGCATCCCTAGTCTGATATCCTTGCGCTAGTAAAGAGCCTATCATGCCACTCAGAACATCTCCGCTTCCACCTTTTGACAATGAAGAAGTTCCTAGAGTTGAAACATATATTTTTTTATCTTTTGTGATGATTGTATTTGCACCTTTTAAAATCAATGTGATGCTTGGAAACAATTCCATAAATGCTCTAACATGCTTAAATCTATTTGATTGGATTTCTTTGACAGTAACTTTAGCTATTTCACATATCTCAAGAAGTGATGCAAACTCTTTAGGGTGTGGAGTTAGTACAATATCTTGCTTTGATTGTAGTAAAGTTTTAATTTTCTTATTATAAAACAAATCAGCATCTATCACTATCGGATAGCAATCTCTTTGCAATAAATCAAAATCAAAATCATTTTTCCCAAGTCCCATACCGACAACCAAAGAAGTACAGTTATCTGGAATTTTGTTTGTCACCATAAGGTATGGTGGAATTTGATTGTCATTATCACTCAATAAGCTTACCAATCCACAGCCAAAATTCAATGCACTAATTCCCGCCAATACTGCAGCACCTCTTTTTTTACCTTGCACTATACATGTATGTCCAAAAGCACCTTTATTTGTATTTTTTTTATTCCTAAAAGGAAGTTTCATGTCTTTTATTTCAAGCAAATAAATATCGCTATCATTTTCATATACTTCTCTTGCGACTCCAAGGTTTGCTACTTCAATATTTCCAACATAATCTTTTGCCATATCTTCAAAAAATGGAAGTTTTAAAGCTCCCATGCTTACACTTATGTCCGCTTTAAAATTATCACTAGATATAAAATCAGCTCCTATTCCACTAGGAATATCGCAAGAAATTTTGATAGCGTCTTTTTGGTTTATTTCGTAAATGATTTTACAAGATTTTTCGTCTAACTTTCCCCTTAAGCCAGAGCCAAACATTGCATCTATATATACATTTGCCTCGCTTACCTCATCTACAATTTGACCACCGATTAATTTATATCGCTTTAACTGTAATCTTGCCATTTTTGATTTTACACCATAGGGCAAATATACTTGCACTTCAAACTCTTTATGCAAAATCCTAGCACTTGCTATTCCATCTCCACCATTGTTTCCAGGTCCGCACAAGAAGAAAATTTTACTTTTTGGTTTCGTTTTGGTTTTTATAACTTGTGCTAGATGCTCTGAGGCATGCTCCATCAAAATATCTTCACTTAAGGCAAATTCTTCGTAGCATCTCTTATCTAAACTCATAACTTCGTCAAATATTTTTTGCATTATCTTTTCCTATAATTTAAAGCTTCAAGCAAATGTTTTTTCTCTATCGTCTCTTTCTCGTCCATATCCGCTATTGTTCTAGAAATTTTAACTATCTTACTCACACTTCGCTGATTTAATCCATATCTGCTGATAGCGGTATCTAACATATCACGAGCATACTTGTCAAGTACACAGTATTTTTCCAATTCCAATTCCTCTAAATTGGCATTTAATTGCTTTTGCTCTCTGTTTTTCTGAAATCTAAAAGCTTTTAGCACATCTTCAAACATCTCTTGCGAGCTTTGAGTTTGCTCCTTTGAAAAATCCTCGTCAACTAAGATATATAGATCAATCCTATCTAAAATTGGGTCAGAAATTCTAGACTTATATCTTGCGACTTCCAAATCAGAACATCTACACTCTCTTACTTTACTAAAAAGATTTCCGCAAGGGCAAGGGTTTTGAGCGGCTGCAAAAAGAAATTTTGTATCATACTCTATCTTGCTATTTACTCTTGATATAAGAACCTTATGATTTTCAAGTGGCTCTCTCAAGCTCTCTAAAATCTGCTTAGAAAAGTGTGGTAATTCATCAAAAAATAGTATTCCATTGTGTGCTAAAGCTGCTTCTCCAGCCATCGCTCTTGAACTGCCACCTCCAAAGATGCTAGGCTTGCTACTACTGTGATGAGGTGCCCTAAAAGCTCTTTTTGCACTTAAATTTTCATCTTCTTGATTTATAGATTTGTATGCTTGAGATTCTAAAACTTCCTCTATACAAACTGGTGGTAAAATATACCTCAGCCTTTTTATACTCATGCTTTTTCCACACCCTGGGCTTCCTTCTAGCAAGATATTGTGCATACCTGCCGCACTTATGCTCATAACTCTTTTTAAGAAACTATGGCCTTTAACATCTTTAAAATCAAATGGAAAATCTATATCATAAAAATAATCAATTCCGTTAATCTGCATTTTCTTATCAAAAAATTCTTTCGTCTCTTTTTGAGTATATGGTAGCTCATATTTTTTTTCTTGAAAAAATTCTATAGCTTCAAATAAGGATGAAACTCCATATATTTTGATACCTTTTATTTGCGAAGCTTTTTCCATCATTTCTTCCGGCAATATGACGCTTATATTTTTGTATCGTCTTGCCAAAGAGAGCAATATTGGAAAAATTGCAGAAGTTGCTTTTACTTTTCCATCAAGTCCCAATTCTCCAAATATAAAAAATTTATTGCATTTTGTATTTTTTTGTCCAAAAGCTATCAAAAGGGCGATGACTAAGTCAAAATGACCACCCTCTTTTTTTATATCGCTTGGAGAGAGATTTATAGTAATTTTTTGTGAAGGAAACTTAAAACCGATTCCTAAAAGTGCAGATTTTATCCTATCTTTTGATTCTTGAATGCTCTGGTTTGCCATGCCTACTATAGAAAAACCTGGAAGTGCCCTTATGAAAGTTGATTCTACATATATCTTTTTAGCAATATTAAAGTCAAGTGTAGCACAAAATGCTTTTTGAACTTTTTTATTTGGCACTACTTTGTGTCCATTTCGCTCTTTAGTTTTTTCTTCCACTCTTTTTCAAATTTTTTTCTCTTTAGATATGAAAGTTTTTCTATAAAAAGATGTCCTTTTAAGTGATCCATCTCATGTTGCATTGCAATTGCAGGTAATCCTTCTAAATCTTGTACGGTTTTGTTACCAAATCTATCAAAGTATTCTACGGTTATATTTTTTGCTCTTTTAACATCTTCATAAAATCCTGGAACGCTCAAACACCCTTCTTGATATATTTCACTTCCATCAAGATGTGTAATTTTAGGATTTATTACCTCAAGCATATCTTCTTTCTTTTGCATTCCATCGTCATCTGCAAGATTTATCAGTAAAATATTTTTTGTGATTCCTATCTGGATTGCAGCTAAACCTATACCCTCTTTTGCTATCATTGTTTCATACATATCATTTAGCAAAATATGAAGTTTATCGTCAAATTTTTTAACATTCTTTGACACTTCTCTTAGCTTTTTATCGGGATACACGAGTATATTATAAATCATTTTACTCTTCTAAATCAGAACTAAATTCACCTATTAAGTAAGGTTCTAATTTTCTTCCAGTTTTTGGCAAAACCTCTAACGCACCCGAGAGTGTCTCTTCAATACTATAATTTGGATCTACTGGCATAATTCCCAATTCCAAATCTGTATCAAATTCTTTTTCACCAATAAAAAAACTTGTAGAATAAATCAAATCTACAATTCTTTCGCTTGCTTTTTGGGCACTATTTAGATCAGTATGTTTCATGAGCATTGTAAAAATACCACTACCAAAATGAGCTACTATATCGCTTCTTCTTGAAGTCTTTAGGAGAAGCTTGGCTACATTTCTGCTAAGCATTTCTCTCTCTTTTGAATTTACAATTTTATTCAATACGGTATCTTTGATTTTTACCATCATGATTGAACTCTTGTGATTATACTGCTTGACTGATTTTAACTCTTTTTGCATTGTTTGGATTAGATATTTTTTATTATAAACTCCATATCTAGCATCAAAGATAGCTTCATTTTCAACATCTTTAAGAATTTCAGCTGTTTTATCATAATGGTGTTTTAGATTAGTCATTTGCTTTTGTGTTAAATTTGATAATTTTTCTAAATCACCATTAAGCTCAACCAAAATATTTTCGACATTTAATTGATTTGAGCTTACTGCTAGCTCGTTTGTTCTTTTTTTGACAATTTGCTTCATGATATTTAAGTTTTTGTAAACTACAGCAACAATTTTTACTATGCTTTTTACCTCAGTAAAACCAACCCTGATTTCCTTCTCCATTTTTGCTCGGTATTCATTGCTATTGACATCATCTATCTCTAGATATTCATTGATTTTTTTTCTAAAAGTTAAAGGTTTATTCTCTAAAAGTTTTTCAAAATATATTTGAAAATTATTTGGAGTTGGAGGAATGTTGTCATCTACCACACTTTTTAAAACAAATTGGGAAAATTTTTCAAACTCATTATTTGCCCTTTTTACAAGAACTTTCTCTTTTGCATTAGTTTCTTGCACATTAGTTTTTTGTTTTTCAGGTAATGTTGATTTTCCTTTTATTACATTCGTATCTAATCGAACCATACAATCCTCCCCTCTCTATATTTATTTAAAACTTTTTTCCAAAACTTTATCTATTAGTCCATATTTCATGGCTTCAGTTGAACTCATAAAAAAGTCTCTTTCGGTATCTTTAGCAATTTTTGAGAGTTTTTGCCCGCAATTCTTAGCTAATATATTGTTTAAAACCTCTTTTAATCTCAAAATTTCTTTTGCTTGTATTTCTATATCAGTTGCTTGCCCTTGAGCTCCACCTAATGGCTGGTGTATCATGACCCTAGAGTTTGGCAAAGAATATCTCTTCCCTTTTGTACCACAACTAAGCAAAAATGCACCCATTGAAGCAGCTTGTCCGATACAAATAGTGCAAATATCTGGTCTTATATAATTCATAGTGTCATATATACTAAAGCCACTTGTTATCACACCACCTGGAGAGTTTATATATAAATATATATCTTTTTCAGGATCTTCAGCTTCTAAAAATAGAAGTTGTGCAACGATTGATGATGCAACGGCATCATTTATCTCGCCACTTAGCATTATAATCCTATCTTTGAGAAGTCTTGAATAAATATCGTAACTTCTCTCGCCTCTTCCCGTTTTTTCAACGACTATTGGAACATAACTCATTATTTATCTTTTACCTCTTTAGTATCTTTTGTAAAAAGTTTTGTAAAAAGCTTCTCTTCTACAACTGACATCTTAATAGCTGGAAGCAAACCTTGTTTTTCATAATATTCAAAGTATTTTTTAGGATCTTGACCTTGTTGCATTGCCTCAAAATAGATCATTTGCGTCACTTCTTGATCATCAACACTAATATTTTCTTGTTTTGCCAACTCGTCTACTAAGAATGTTAATTTTACACTATTTTTAGCTTCATCAGTAAATTCAGCTCTTTTTTCTTCTATTTTCTTTGGATTTTCAGAGTATTCTTTGATTTTATCTTCGCTTAAACTTGAGAAAATATTTCTAACTTGCATATCAATTTCTTGTTCAACTATGTTGTCTGGAATATCAAATTTAATTTTTTCTAAGATAATTTCTACATACTTAGGTTTCACTTCTTCATTAAAAATTGTGTGGAGTTTTTCATTTTTTAGTTGCTCTTTAACTTGATCTTCTAGCACTTTAAGAGTTGGTTTTTCAACACCAGGAAGTAGTTTTTTAAGTGTTTCTTCATCTGGACTATCTTGTACATCTTTGACTTCTATACCGTGAAGTATCACTTTAAAAACTGCATCTTTTCCAGCTAATTCTTTATTATTATACTCTTTTGGAAAAGCAACTTTTATCTCTTTATTTTCTCCAATACCCAATCCGACTAATTGATCTTCAAAACCTGGGATAAACGAATTGCTTCCTACTTCAAGTAGATATTTTTCTGCTTTTCCACCAGGAAAACTTTCACCATCAATATAACCATCAAAATCAATTAATGCAAAATCGCCAACTTTTACGGCTCTTTTTTCTTCTATTTTTTTCATAGAAGCCACTGATTTTAACATATCTTTTATTCTTACTTCTATATCTTTTTTCATAATTCTTGGAGTTTTATACTCAGGAACCAAATCTTTATATCCTGTTACATCAATTGTTGGTTTAAAAGATATCTTTACCTCAACCTCAAGACCATCATCTGTTCTGTCAAATTTAGAGATTTGTGGTTCACCAACAACTGCATCAGAGTTTGTATCTAGTTGTTTCAATGCTTCATCAAACAACTCTTTTAGCACTTCTTGTTCAACATCTTGTTTTATTTGGTCACTATGTCTAGCTTTTACTACATGAACTGGAACTTTTCCTTTTCTAAAACCATCAACTTTCATACTCTTAGCAGCTTTTGCTGCCATCTTATCTTCTTTTTTGCCTAATGTTGAAGTAGATACCTTTGCATCAACAACTGCATTTGCACTATCAACCTTTTTCGCGTTAATTTGCATGTATTCCCTTTAAAGTAAAAATTTTTATTAATATATCTAATTTTTACTTTATTATCCATATATACAGCATACTTTAGCTCTAAATTAGCAAAAATTAGATATATTAAAATAAAATTATTCGGGATAGTTTTATGCAAAAAGAACAAGAATTTCAAAGCTTAGTAAAAAAAATGTTGGAGTTGTTAGGAGAAGATACAAATAGAGAAGGTTTGCTAAAAACCCCAAATAGGGTTTTCAAATCATTTGAATTTATGACTCAAGGCTATAGACAAGATCCAAAAAAAGTTTTGAATGATGCTCTTTTCCAAAGTGATAATTCACAAATGGTTCTTATTAAAAATATTGAGTTTTATTCTATGTGTGAACATCATTTATTGCCTATAATCGGGAGGGCTCATGTGGCATATATACCGAACGGAAAAGTAGTCGGACTCTCGAAGATACCTAGAATGGTAGATATATTTGCGAGACGACTCCAAATACAAGAACAATTAACTGAGCAGATAGCAGAAGCTATAAATGATGTCATAGCCCCTAAAGGAGTTGGCGTTGTTGTGCAAGCAAGGCACATGTGTATGGAGATGAGGGGAGTTCAAAAAACTCATTCAAACACTACTACATCTTCATTAAAAGGGCTTTTTCTAAAATCAAATACAAGAAAAGAGTTTTTTGATATCATAAATGCCCCTGCGGCCACTAGATTCTAATGCCAATAGCTAGACTCAAGCAAAAATTAGAAAATGAAAGACTATCTCCTTTGTTTGGTGTTATAAAAAAAATAAGCTCAAATAAAATTGAAGCCAACGGATTAAATCCAAGCATTGGCGATATCGTAAAAATAATTTCAAGAGACAGTGACAAAAGCGAACTTGGAATGGTTACACAAATAGATCAAAAATCCTTTTTTATCTCGCCATTCGGTTTTGTTGAGGGATTTAAAATAGACGATAAAATATATATAAATGACCAAGGGATGATGATTCCTGTTGGAAATGAACTTTTAGGAAGAGTTGTCGATCCCTTTATGCAACCAAAAGATGGCAAAGGCAAAATTAGAAGCACAGTATCTGTTCCTATCATGAAGCCTCCACTTGATGCCATGAAAAGAGGGCTTATATATGAGCCATTTGGAGTTGGTGTTAAGACGATAGATGGATTACTAACTTGCGGAAAAGGTCAAAAACTAGGTATCTTTGCGGGAAGTGGTGTAGGAAAATCTACACTCATGGGTATGATAGTTCAAGGCTCAAATACACCTATAAAAGTAGTGGCACTTATAGGTGAGAGGGGTAGAGAAGTACCTGAATTTATACAGAAAAATTTAGGCGGAGATTTGAGCAATACTGTGATAATTGTCGCAACAAGTGATGACTCCCCTTTAATGAGAAAATATGGTGCATTTTGTGCCATGAGTGTGGCTGAGTATTTTAAGGCTCAAGGAAATGATGTACTGTTCATGATGGATTCTATCACAAGATTTGCTATGGCACAAAGAGAGATAGGGTTGGCTTTAGGTGAACCTCCTACATCAAAAGGATACCCACCATCTGTTTTAACATTATTGCCTCAACTAATGGAAAGGGCAGGTAAAGAAGAGGGCAAAGGCTCTATCACAGCATTTTTTACGGTTCTTGTTGAAGGTGACGATTTAAGTGACCCAATTGCAGACCAATCAAGAAGTATCTTAGATGGGCATATCGTACTTTCAAGAGAATTAACAGATTTTGGAGTTTATCCGCCAATCAGCATACAAAATAGTGCTTCAAGAGTTATGGGAGATGTTATTGATGGTGAACATAAAAAATTGGCAATGAAGTTTAAAAAATTAAGCTCCATCCTAAAAGAAAATGAAGTACTTATAAGAATTGGTGCATATGAAAAAGGCAATGACAAAGAGCTAGATGAAGCAATTTTGAAAAAAGAAAAAATGAATGAATTTTTACAACAAACACCTGAAGAAATTATCAATTTAAAAGATTGTATTGAAAAATTAAAAGAAGCTCTTGCATAAATACTAGCTTTAAGAGTTTCATTTAACCTTTTTTTAATAATAAAAAGAATAATATGCGAACAAAGAAACAATTAGGACAAATTAGGTCTTAATTAACAATGGAGAAAAAATGAGAGTTTATTTAGATAATAATGCCACAACTATAGTTGACCCTATCGTCTTTGAAGAGATGGTTCCATACTTTTGTCAAATGTATGGCAACCCAAACTCTTTGCACGAATTTGGTAGTGAAACACACCCAGCTCTAAGGTGTGCGATGGATAAACTATATGCTGGAATTGGTGCAAAGGATAGTGACGATGTTGTAGTCACTTCATGTGCTACTGAGAGCATAAACTGGGTATTAAAAGGTATCTACTTTGATCATATAAGAAATGGTGAAAAAAACCACATAATTACAAGCGAAGTTGAACATCCAGCAGTCATTGCCACTTGTAAATTTTTAGAAACGCTAGGCGTTGAAGTAACATACTTGCCTGTCAATAGTGATGGGGTCATAGAAACTGACGCACTTGAGAAAAGCATAACCGACCAAACTGCATTGGTTACAATTATGTGGGCAAATAATGAAACAGGTATGGTTTTTCCTATAGAAGAGATTGGTGAGATATGTACTAAACACAATGTACTTTTTCATACAGATGCAACTCAAGCTATCGGAAAAGTTCCTGTTGATGTTATAAAAGCAGGAGTAGATTATATGAGTTTTTCTGCTCATAAATTTCATGGTCCAAAAGGTGTCGGCGGACTCTATATAAAAGAAGGTAAAGTAATCACAAGCCTACTACACGGTGGCGAGCATATGGGTGGACTAAGAAGTGGAACTCTAAATGTTGCTGGAATTGTTGGCATGGGAAAAGCCATGGAACTTGCAGTCGAAAATCTTGATTTTGAGAAAAGTAATGTTAAGAGATTAAGAAA
>JAADIZ010000173.1 GCA_013151055.1 Campylobacterota bacterium | reverse complement strand
TTGTATTTTCAAAGTTATTTACAATTTTAAGTGTATCATCAGTTGAACCTGAATCTATGATAAGAACTTCATCTGCAAATCTACAAGAGCTCAAGACTTTACTAAGATATTTTTGTGAGTTAAAAGTGAGTATAACTATAGAAAGTTTCATTTATATAACTCTTCATATTGATTTTTCCACCTTCTGTGTAGCCAGAACCACTCATTTGGTTTTTTCTCTATAGCTTTTTGTGTGATATTTGCTTGTAATTGTACACTTTTTTTGATGTCTTCTTCACTATTTTGTGTTTTTTCTGTGATTATTGGCTGATAAAAAGTTATATCATAATTTTTATAATTATTTGTTGTGATAAATGCTGGGATTATTGGAGTATTCGTTTTTCTTGCTATTAGGGCAGCTGAAGGAGTATGACGAGCGAGTTTACCAAAAAAATTTATCAAAATACCCTCTTTATCGCTTGTGTTTTGGTCAACCAATAGACCTACATTTTCACCATTTTTTAGGGCCTTTAGCAATCCTCTTATCGCTCCATTTTTTTCTAGCATGTGAACATTAAATTGATTTCTATTTTTTTGTAAAATCTGATTCATTTTTTGTGAATCCAAGTTTCGTCCAACCCCCCAAAGGTTTCCATAAATAGCTCCCATACATAGTGGCAACAACTCCCAGTTTCCATAGTGTGCCGTTAAGAAAATAACTCCTTTGCCTTTTTGTTTTATATCTGTGTAGAAGTGTTCGTTATGAATAGTTACTTTGTCTAAAAGTTTCTCTTTTGATGCCCCTTGGTTTTGTACAAAATCTCTCATATTATAAAGTAGATTTTTATAGCATTTTTTAGTGATTCTTCGTTTCTCTTGTTCGTCCATGCTGTTTCCATAAGCCAAATCAAGATTTATCCTAGCTATCTTTTTGTGCTTTTTGTCTAATTTATATGTTAATAGTGCTAAAGTATTTAACAAGCTATCAGAGATGAATTTAGGAGTATATTTTGTGATAAATATAAATAATTTAAAAGAAAATATGTAGATATACTCTAGCATTCTAAAAGCTCCTTTGCTAACTCAATCACTTTTTGAGGCTTTATATCTTTTATGCAAAAATCTTGCTTGTCTATCGCTTTTGCATCTATTTTTTTCTCACAGTCTATAGTCAAATGTATACCAGTTTTTAGGGTGTTTCTATCGCTTGGAGTTGGTCCAAATATCGTGATACTAGGTACATTTAAAGCCCATGCCATATGAGTTGGTCCACTATCTGAGCCTATAACTAAGGCACTATTTGTTATTATGCATTTGAGTTCATCAAGATTTAATTTTTCCAATACTTTCGCATTCGTATGTTTTTGGATAAACAGAGCACTACTATACTCTTTTTCATTTCCCCAAGATATGTAAGTGTTAATTTCTAAGGCATTTATGATTTCGATAAATCTTTGTTTTGGATAAATTTTGCTCTCCCAAGATGAGCCGACTATTATGAGTAATTTAGGTCTTATATCTGATGTATTGTTAAAGTGTAAAAATGCTTTCTTGGTTGAAATATCTGGCATATCTATCTCTAAAGCACGACAAGTTAGCTCTAAATTTCTTAAAATTACATTTTTGTTATAATCAATTTTAAAAGTTTTTGTATAAAATAGACTCGCTATTGACTCTCTTATGCTATTTTTATCAAATCCCGCGATACTTTTTCCTAAAATTTTTGATACTATTGCGGATTTTATTAAGCCTTGCAAATCGATAATCAAATCATAACTATTTTTTTCTGAGATTGTTTTAAGTTTTTTATACTGCTTCCATAGACCTTTTTTATTGTTTTTTAATTTTAATTTATATATCTCATTTATATCGGGGTTGTTTTGTAGCAGTTGGGCAAAATTTTCTTCAACAAACCAATCTATTATAATATTTGGTATATTTTTTTTTATATATTGTAAAATTACCATAGCATGAACAATATCGCCAAGAGCAGAAAGTTTTACGATAGCCAACCTCATTTAAATCCTTATATAATATTAAGGTATAATTATACTAAAATTAGACTAAAGAGGTGCTAAATGATTTGCGTGTTTGATATAGAGACGATTCCTGACGCGGATTTGATTCGAAAAACCTTGCATTTTGAAGGTAGTGATATTGAAGTTTCAAATATTGCTATGGGCGAACAAGAGGCGAAAAGCGGTAGTAGTTTTTTGCCTTTACCTTATCATAAGATAGTGGCAATTTCTGCTGTGATAGCAGATGATTTTGGGGTATTTAAAAAGGTGAGTTCTATGGATGGAGAGGGCGAAGAAGAGATGATTCGTGACTTTTTAAAGTTTTTAGATACACACAATCCAAAGCTCATCAGTTTCAATGGAAGAAGTTTTGATGTACCTCTTTTGATGATAAGAGCCATGAAATATAATCTTACATGTAGTGCTTATTTTGAAGTGGAAAATCGTGAGCTTGGTAAGAATAAATGGGATAATTATAGATATAGATTTTCTGATAGATTTCATGTAGATTTGATGGACCATATCAGTGAATTTGGAGCGACTAGAGGGCTAAAACTTGATGTTCTATGTTCACTGATAGGAGCCCCAGGAAAGTTTGATGTAAAAGGCGATCAGGTTATGGAGCTTTTTTATGCAGATGAGTTAAAAAAGATAAAAGAGTATTGTGAAAGTGATGTCTTAAATACCTATTGGCTCTATCTTAAGTATGAATTACTCAAAGGACATTTGACGATAGAGGATTTTAAACGCAGCTTAGATATAATGGGTGCGAAAATGGACGATGAAAAATCTTATGCAAAAACATTCAAGGAAGCAATAAAAAATGAAATCGATCTTTAGAGAGTACGATATTCGTGGTATTTTTGAAAAAGAGTTAAATGAAAAAACTGTTAAATTAATTGGATATTTTTTAGGACAACAGGTGAAAAAAATTGGAGGTATCGTTGCTATTGGTTATGATGCAAGAAGCCATTCGCCACTGCTTTTTGGGCACTTAGCAAGTGGGTTCAATCAAGCAGATTGTAAAGTTTTAAATATGGGTTTGGTTCCAACTCCTGTTAACTATTTTTCAAACTACCAAAGTTTTGATGGCATAACTCCAAATGCATCTGTCATGATAACAGGCTCACATAATCCAAGTGAGTATAATGGTTTTAAAATTACGATGGATAAAAAGCCTTTTTTTGCAGAAGATATTTATGCACTTGGCAGAAAAGTTTTAGATAATCTTGATATGAAGATAAAAGATGATACAACTCATAAAAAAATAG
Organism: Campylobacterota bacterium; assembly: GCA_013151055.1. GTDB lineage: Bacteria > Campylobacterota > Campylobacteria > Campylobacterales > Sulfurospirillaceae > JAADIZ01. The sequence goes on along the minus strand of JAADIZ010000173.1, from coordinate 7,559 downwards.
ATGCAAAAAATAGATATATAAATTTTATGGTAAAAGAGTTTGAGCATTTAAAAGGATTTAAAGAAAAATTTGTGATAGATTGTGGAAATGGAGTAGCAGGAGTTGCGATAATTGATATCTTTGAGCAATTAGGCTTTGATTATAAGGCTCTATTTGCAAAGCCAGATGGTACTTTTCCAAATCATCACCCAGACCCTACGGTTGAGGAAAATTTAAGAGACATCAAAAAAGAGTTAAGTGGCATTTACAAATATGGATTTGCTTATGACGGAGATGCTGATAGATTGGCATTTTTAACTAAAAAATATAATGTTAAAGGCGATATACTTGCTATCCTCTTTAGTGAAGCGATGAAAAATCCGACAGTGATTGGCGAGGTAAAATGTTCGCAAATCATGTATGATATCATTAACTCTTATGGAAAAGCGGTGATGTATAAAACAGGTCACAGTAACCTAAAAGTAAAAATCGCCGAACTTGATGCTGATTTTGCAGCGGAAGTTAGTGGGCATCTCTTTTTCAATGATAGATATTTTGGTTATGACGATGCCTTGTATGCAAGTTTAAGAATGATTGAGCTTATTAAAAATGGTTTAGATGTAGATGAAAAAATAGAGACATTACCAAAAGTTTACTCAACCGAAGAGATAAAAGTAAAGACGAGTGAGAGTGAAAAATTTAAGTTGGTTGATGAAGTAAAAGAGTTGCTCAAAAACCCGCCAAGCAATTTTCCAAATATCAAAGAGATAATCGAAGTAGATGGTGTTAGGGTGATTTTTGATGAGGGTTGGGGTTTGGTGCGAGCGAGCAATACAACACCAGTTTTGGTCACAAGATTTGAATCAACTAACAAAGAAAAAGCCAAAGAGTATGAAGAAAAAATGAATGAATTAATCTTAAAAGCAAAAGAAGCATTAAAATGATAGGTATAGTTGATTATAATATGGGAAACCTAAGAAGTGTTTATAATGCTTTTGAAAAAAATGGTGAAAAAGTAGATATCGTTAAAGATGCTAGCAAATTAAAAGCATATGACAAGATTGTATTGCCTGGAGTTGGTGCTTTTGGTGATGCCATGAAGAGTTTAGAAGAGACAAGTATGAAAGATGCAATTTTGGATTTTAGTGCTTCGGGTAAACCGCTTCTTGGCATTTGTTTGGGTATGCAGCTTTTATTTGATAAGAGCTACGAGTTTGGTGAAACTAAGGGGCTTGGTTTGATTCCTGGAGATGTTGTAAAGTTTGATATTGCTAAGTTTAAAACTAGATTAAAGGTGCCTCACATGGGCTGGAATGAGATTTTTATTCAAAAAAAATCTCCACTTTTAAAGAGTATAGATGATGAAATATATCTCTATTTTGTTCACAGCTTTCATGTTGCTTGTGAGCAAAAGTATGTAGTTGCAAATACGAATTATGGATATACTTTTCCTAGCATCGTTCAAAAAGACAGTATCTTTGGTTTTCAGCCTCATCCTGAAAAATCTCATGATAATGGGCTTAAAATATTAAAAAATTTTATAGAATTATAGAAAGGCTATATATTGGACATTTTACCAGCGATTGACTTAAAAGACGGACTTGCTGTTAGACTTTCAAAAGGGTTAATGAATAGTGCAAAGATTTACTCAAATGAGCCTTGGAACTTGGCTAAAAGATTTGAAGAAATGGGTTCACGCTGGCTCCATTTGGTGGACTTAAATGGTGCTTTTGCAGGAGAACCAAAAAATCTTGAGCAGATAGAAAAGATACGAAAAAATTGTAATCTTTTGCTAGAGCTCGGTGGTGGCATAAGAGATGAAGAGACCATAAGAAGATATATTGATTTAGGCATAGATAGAGTAATTTTAGGCTCTATTGCTCTTAAAAATCCTGATTTTGTAAAAAAAATGTGTCAAAAATACAGAGTTGTTGTAGGAATTGATGCGATAGATGGCTTTGTAGCAGTCGAAGGTTGGGCAGAAAAATCTACGATAAAAGCGACTGAATTAGCAAAAGAATTTGCAAATGCAGGTGTAGAGGCAATAATATGCACAGATGTTGCAAAAGATGGAATGCTTAGTGGTGTTAATGTAGAATTTACATTAGATATAGCAAGAGCTTCAAAAGTAGATACAATTGCAAGTGGCGGAGTTAAAGACGCAGAAGATATCATCAAGCTAGAAGAGACAAGAGAAGTTTCAGGAGTAATAGTCGGTAAAGCTTTTTATGAAGGTAATATTGATTTAGAAAAAGTCTTTAAAGTAACTTCAAAGTAAATTTTGTTAGAATGTAGGTATTAAAATTAAAAGGATATACATTGAGATTATTAGTAGTAGATGATAGCTCAACTATGCGAAGAATTATCAAAAATACTTTGGCTAGGCTTGATTATAAAGATGTATTGGAAGCAGAACACGGTATCGCTGCCTGGCAGGTTATGCAACAAAATGACAACATAGATATATTGATAACTGACTGGAATATGCCTGAAATGAATGGACTTGAGCTTGTAAAAAAAGTAAGAGCCGAAGCAAAATATGAAGATATGCCTATCATAATGGTAACTACTGAGGGCGGAAAAGCCGAAGTGATTGCTGCACTAAGAGCAGGCGTAAACAATTATATAGTGAAGCCTTTTACCCCACAAGTTTTAAAAGAGAAGCTAGAGGATGTTCTGGGCTAATACATGAATAAAACTTATAACGAACTTCTCGTTACCACTGATGATTTTCATTCATATTTTATAGATTTTATTTTTGATTTAGGTCATGACGCTATCGAAGAGAAGAATGGTAATATTATACTTAGAAGTGAAGATAACCTTGACATAGTTGTGTTTGCACTTCAAGAATACTCCAAAAAACTTTCCCTTGCTTTAAACAAAAAGATAAACCTTAAAACAAAGATAACTGTCAAAAAAAATGAAGATTGGGTGCAAAAATATAAGGATTCAGTCCAACCAATAGAAGTTGGAAATTTTTATATAAGAGCGGATTGGGAAAAAGAAAAAGAAAATAAAATCAATATCATAATAAATCCAGCCCTAGCCTTTGGTTCGGGTCATCATGAAAGCACTCATGGTTGTATTTTGCAAATAGAAAAATACCTAAAACAAGGTGATACATTTTTAGATGTTGGATGTGGAAGTGGTATCTTGTCGATAGCAGGTGCAAAATTGGGAGCTAGCGTAGATATATGCGATACTGATGAATTAGCACTTAAAAGCTCAATTGAGAATTTTAAATTAAACAATGAGAAAATCACAACTTCATGGATAGGTTCAATTCAAGGTACAGATAAAAAATATAATGTTGTAGTTGCAAATATAATAGCAGATATTTTAACAATGTTGGCAAATGATTTGATAAAAAGAGTAAAAGTTAATGGATATTTAATATTATCAGGTATCCTAGATATTTACATAGATAGAGTAGAAAAAAGATTTTCAAGTTTGAAAATAGTAGAAAAATACAAAAAAAATGAATGGTTTACACTAGTTTTACAAAAGGCAATAAATGGCACAAAATGACAACAAAAAAGGCTTAAACAACAATAATTTCTTTAACCAAAACCCACTTTTGGTTTTTGCAATTTTTTCGATTGTGATTATAATCGTATTTAAAAATTTCTTGAGTCCAAACGATGGAATGATAAATAATACTATGGGTTCAAGCCAAAATGCAGTTACAAAAAATATAAATTATTTTAAGTTTAAAGAGATGGTAAAAGAAGGTAAGCTAAATTATGTTGCTATTGGGCAAACAACGATAAGAGCTTTTGTTAAAAATGGTAGTGTGAAAGATATATATATCATAAAAAAAGTAGCAGGCGATAATAATCTTATAGCACAGCTTGAAGCCAAAAAGATACCGTATGGCGGGTATAATGAAACCAATATATTTTCAGAAATTCTTTTTTCTTGGGTACTTCCTATTTTTATATTTTTTGGTATTTGGATGCTTTTGGCAAATAGAATGCAGAAAAATATGGGTGGAGGAATTCTTGGCATGGGTAGCAGTAAAAAACTTGTAAATTCTGAGAAGCCCGATGTAAAATTTGAAGATGTTGCGGGTGTGCAAGAAGCAAAAGAAGAAGTAAAAGAGATAGTAGATTTTTTAAAGCATCCAGATAGATATATGAATTTAGGAGCTAAAATTCCAAAAGGCGTATTACTTGTGGGACCTCCAGGAACTGGTAAAACGCTTCTTGCAAAAGCAGTTGCTGGTGAAGCAGATGTTCCTTTTTTCTCGGTTTCAGGCTCATCTTTTATAGAAATGTTTGTTGGAGTCGGAGCTAGTCGTGTGCGAGATTTATTTGAAAATGCAAAGAAAGAGGCGCCAGCTATCGTCTTTATAGATGAGATAGATGCTATTGGAAAGAGCAGAGCTGCAAACGGACAGATGGGTGGAAATGACGAGAGAGAGCAAACTCTAAATCAGCTTTTAGCAGAGATGGATGGTTTTAATTCGGACAAATCACCCGTTATCGTCTTGGCGGCTACCAATAGACCTGAAGTCTTAGATGCTGCACTTTTGAGACCAGGAAGATTTGACAGACAAGTACTTGTAGACAAGCCTGATTTTCAAGGAAGAATTGACATATTAAAAGTGCATATTACTGATATAAAACTCTCAAAAGATATAGACTTAAAAGAAGTGGCAAGACTTACAGCAGGACTAGCTGGTGCTGATTTAGCAAATATTATAAACGAAGCTGCACTTTTAGCAGGACGAATAAGCAAAGAACATGTAGAACAAAAAGATATGGTAGAAGCAGTTGAGAGAGCCATAGCAGGGTTAGAGAAAAAAAGTAGAAGAATAAATCCAAAAGAGAAAAAAATAGTAGCTTACCACGAGAGTGGACACGCATTAATCGCTGAAACCACAAAAGGGGCTAAAAGTGTCTCAAAAGTATCTATTATTCCAAGAGGTTTGGCGGCACTTGGTTACACACTAAATACTCCTGAAGAAAATAAATTTTTGATGCAAAAGCATGAGCTTATTGCCGAGATTGATGTGCTTTTAGGTGGTAGAGCAGCTGAAGAGATATTTATTAAAGAGATTTCTACTGGTGCTGGAAATGATTTGGAGAGAGCAACTGATATCATAAAATCAATGGTCGGAATTTACGGTATGAGTGATGTTGCTGGACTCATGGTTTTAGAAAAACAGAGAAATACTTTCTTGATGGGTGGAAATTCAAAAGAGTATAGTGAAAAAATGGCAGAAAATATGGATTCTTATGTGAAGTCTATGTTAAATGAAAGATATATAATTGTAAAAGAGAGATTAGTAAGTTATAGCGAGTGTATAGAGAGAATAGTGGTTGAATTAAGAGAATATGAGGCAATAAATGGAGATAAGTTAAGAGAAATTATATCAGCATATGAAAAAGAATTTAATTTGCCAAGTCTTATGAAAACGGCTCAAACAGAGGATATAAAAAGCAAAAAAGAAGAAGATTAATATGCTTCGCTCACACACAACAACCGAACTTATTGCTAAAGAAGGTTGGAGTATTGTGAGTTTTTATTTTATATTGTTTTTAGTTGCATACGCATTAAATTTTTTACCTTGGGTATTTTTCGTCATCTTCCTTGGTTCAATCTTTGTATATAGAAACTTTGAACGGATTCCAGCAGAGGATGATAAAATGGCACTTTTATCTCCAGTGGACGGAAAAGTTAAAAATATTTCCAAAGTTATTTCATCTGATGGCTTAGAATATCTGAGACTCGAAATAAGAAAAAATATCTTAGATGCATCACTTCTAAGATCGCCAATATCCGCAACAATAATAGAAACAAAAAGAGTGCACGGGCTTTTTCTGCATTGTGAAAATGAACTTTCAAACTTATTAAATGAAAGAGCTGTGATGACGCTAAAATCAAATTTTGCTACCATTGTTATGATATTAAAAACAGGTTTTTTCAATAAAAATATAGAGTTTTTTAAAAGCATAGGACCGCTAAAATTTGCTCAAAGATTTGGACTCTTACTTGATGGTAGTGTGGAGCTATTATTGCCAATAGATGCTAGAATTAAAGTACGCATAGACGATAGTGTTCGAGGTGGAGAGAGCGTTTTGGGGTATTTTTCATATGAGGCAGTAAGTGACAAACAATAACAAACTTCAATTGATATATATCATTCCAAATCTTTTTACAGCAGCTAGTGCTTTTGTTGGAGTTATCAGCATACTAACCTCGATCAAAGGCGATTTTGAAAAAGCAGCAATCTTCATTCTTCTATCTTTGGTCTTTGACGGACTTGATGGCAGAGTTGCAAGACTAACAAAAACTACAAGTAAATTTGGAGCAGAGTTTGATTCATTGGCTGATATTGTTGCTTTTGGAGTCGCACCTGCTATACTTTTTTATTATAGTGTCGGTATTCATTATGGTAGAATTGGCTCACTTTTGACTGCCATGTATGTTGTTTTTGGAGCGATTAGACTTGCTAGATTTAATGTCATGATTGGAGTCAGCGAACCTTCTGTTTTTATTGGAGTTCCAATTCCTACTGCGGCAGTAGTTTTATCTATGTGGATTTTAATTCATGAAAAATATACTTTTTTCCAACGCTATGATTTTATAATTTTATTGGGTATTGCAATTCTATCATTTTTGATGGTTAGTAACATTAGATACCCAAGTTTTAAAAAGATTGATTTGCAAAAACCAAATATTCTAAAAGTTCTTATTTATCTCATAATGGTTTTTTCTTTGATTTATATATTTCCAGTTGAGAGTATCACTATAATTGTAACAATTTATCTTTTTTATGGCTTAGGTCGAGGGATTTATAATTTTACATTTGCAAAATATCGAAAAAGTTAGTATAATACCTAAAATCCTAAAGGAGTCGTAATGAATGGTGTCCACATTGGCATTTCAAAATCAATAAAATTTTTACCGAAAATTGAAACTAAAAACGCTCTCCTGCAAAACCTACTCTTTCTCTAACAACAAACAACTTTTAAAATATAAATTACGATAAATAATATAAGGAAATTGACATGAATAATAATATAATAATATTTGATACAACATTAAGAGATGGTGAGCAAAGTCCTGGAGCTTCCATGAATACGGAAGAGAAGATACAAATTGCTTTACAATTAGAAAAATTAGGAGTTGATGTGATTGAGGCTGGCTTTGCGGCTGCAAGTCCAGGGGACGCAGACGCAATTACTAAAATCAGCGAACAGATTAAAAACTCTACAGTTTGTTCACTTTCAAGAGCATTGGAAGGTGATATAAAGGCTGCTGGTGAAGCTATCGCAAAAGCAAACAAAAGAAGAATCCACACTTTTATAGCGACAAGCCCAATTCATATGGAGTATAAACTTAAAATGACACCAGCGCAAGTGATAAAAAAAGCAGTTGATGCTGTGAGTTATGCTAAAACATTTTGTGATGATGTGGAATTTAGCTGTGAAGATGCAGGTAGAAGTGATATTGGATTTTTAAAAGAGATACTTGACGCTGTTATAAATGCAGGAGCTAATACTCTAAATATTCCTGATACTGTGGGATATAGAATGCCTAGTGAAATGGGTGCAATTATAAAAACTTTG
>JAADIZ010000031.1 GCA_013151055.1 Campylobacterota bacterium | reverse complement strand
GTAAAAGTTATAGGGATTTTTTGTAAATTATTTGGGTTAATCATATTTGCATAAAACATAGCTTTTATATAAGGATTTTTAAAAAATTCTTTTGTCGCCATTATTTTTTTATCTTTTAAATTTGCAATTTTTGTGATACCCGAACTTTTAAGAGTCATGAGGGCTAGTGGCGAGTGTTGAAATATTGCAGCTAAAGCGACAACTGGTGCACCATTGGATTTGTCTAATATAATAGATGAATCATCTATTCCATAAGTTGTTTTTCCATTTACCACATCGTTTACCGCATCTCGATGATTAAAGTCTTTAATAGTTACATTGAGTCCAGCATCTCTATAAAATCCCTTTTGTTTTGCAATATAATATCCAGCAAATTGAAAGGCTGGTCTCCACTTGAGTTGTAGTGATACCCTCTCCAAAGTAGTTGAAGCCAAAACAGTCGATATAAGTATAAAACATGATAAGATAAATAGCCGTCTCATAATTTTTCCTTTATTCTCCACTGTTAATTGTATCATAGATTTTCTTATATTTTTGAATTTACCTCCAAGTCATAAACCCAGCATTGTAAATTTGACATATCGCTGTATATGTTAAACAGTCTATCTAGCAACTCTTGCTTGTAAAATATATCGTCTATTTTAAACTGTTTATATGCGAACATTGCTCCAAAAAGAGATAAATATACAAAATTATTATCTTTATCAAACTCTTTTGGAACTCTTTTGTATTTTGGCTCAGGCAGGCTATATCCTTTGGAAGTCAAGTCCTTTAGTATCGTGTGCAGATTTTTTGCGTGTTTTTCGTCTTGTATGTATCGCCTATATGCTTTTAGTAAAGGTGGTTTGAAGTTTCTTATGCCTGAAGCTACAAAGTATTCGCTCTCATCATAGTGCATATAAAAACTGCTACTTTGCATCCTATGAGCTCTCCCTTGCCAAAAAAGAAGTCCGATTTTACTCTTCATGGCAGTCTTGTCTTTACTGAATCTGATATCTCTGTATATCCTAAAAAGAGAACCACCAACCTTTGGAAGAGCATTTATGGTTGGTACTAAAATTTGAAGAGTTTCACCCATATCTTTGATGAAAGATATGTTTGGTGCTAGTATATTCTTTTCCCAAACATATCTATGAAGTTCAAACCACTCTTTTGAGTTGTTTTGTTTTAACTCTCTTAAAAACTCTATACCTTCTTTTTTAAAACCGTTAAATTGCATGCTATATCACTAAAGAGCTTTCTTCTTTTTCATAAATTTGAGCTATGATATTGGCGTATTGGCAGCCTTCTTCTCTTAATTCATGTAAGAGTGCAATAGAGTCTTTTTCGCTGACGGCTATAAGCAATCCTCCAGAAGTTTGGGCATCATAAAAAAATATCTCATTTTGATACTCTTTTTTTGTTTCAACTTTGTCTTTTAAGTATGACATATTGTTGTATGTACCCGCTGGAATAATTCCCATATCAGCTAAATCAAACGCTTCTTTTAGTATGGGGATGGAATCAAAATCAAATTTTATAGTTACATTGTCATCACTCATTTCATATGCGTGACCAGCCAACCCAAAACCAGTAACATCTGTACAAGCACTCACATCGTACTTTTGCATGATGAGAGATGGCTTAAAGTTTAATTCGCTAAGCACGGAAGCTACTTTGTTTGTTATTTGTGCATCTAATAAATCAGCTTTTATACCAGTCGTTAATACTCCTATGCCAAGTGGTTTTGTTAAAATTAAGAGATCCCCAATTCTTGGAGTATTGTTTCTATAAATCTTATCAGGATGCACAAAACCGCTTACACTCAAACCGTAAAGCATTTCAGGAGTTTCTATAGTGTGTCCACCAACTACAACGCCACCGCATTCTCGTACCTTGCTTTGACCACCATCAAGTATCTCTCTTAAGACTTCTTTTGGGTGATTGCATCCATCAAAACCTACCACATTCATGGCAGTCGCCACTTTGGCTCCCATGGCAAAGATATCACTTAGTGAATTAGCCGCTGCAATTTGTCCATATACAAATGGATCATCAACAACAGGTGTGATGATATCGACTGTTTGCACAAGGGCATTGTTCTTATCTATCTTATAGACGCTAGCATCATCACTGCTGTCCATGCCAACTAAAACATTTTCATGACTGCAATCAAGCCCACCAAGAGCTAATGTAAGCTCACCCGGAGCTAGTTTGGCGGCTCAACCTGCAGCTTTTACAAACTTCGTTAGTTTTGCGTCATTGTTTAATTTTCTCAAATTTATCCTTTATAGTGAAACGACATCTGTGTTCAAAAGCATATCTACCGAATCGTAAGCATTCCCAATTTCACCTACTTTTAACTCATCTGCTGGAATTTTATAATAGTTTAGACAAAGTCCACAACTATATATATTCACACCTCTTTTTTCAAACTCTTTTAAACTCTCTATCAAATCAAGATTTTCATCTTTTGTGGTTAAAAAAACACCTTCATTTACGAAAACAACATTTTTTGGAAGTGCTTTAAATTCGAGCATCGTTTTTAAAAAACCCTTCATTAAAGTAGCTCCGAGTTCACCATTTCCTATCTTATCTGTTTTTACAAAAACGGTTTTGTTTAAAAATTTCTCTTCTTTGTCTGAGATTATAGCACACTCATAGCCTTTGATGATAGTAATGAGAGTTTTTTCATCACTAAGCTTTTCAAAGCGACTTTCATACCCTCTTTTTGTTGCAAATCTCTTTACATTTTCGAGCGATGAAATAGAGTTTACAATCACCTCAAGTATAGAGTCTTCTTTTAGTTCTTCGAGTGCTTTTTTTGTATCTAATACTGGCTGTGGACAAGCCAAATCACAACAATCAATCTTCATTTTATTTCCTTGTATTTTTAAATTTGCTAGGTTTTACATGTGAGATATGTGCAGTAGAAGTTATGCTATATCCATGTTTGCTCAAAACTTGAGCCTAAGCATATTTAAAGATTATATTACTTGTTGTATAAATATATGTTTAAATTTGCTATACTTTCACACCATGATAAGAAAATTATTTAGAAAAAGCGGTAAAAAAACAAAATTAGATAAATTTATAAAAAAATACAACATACCAAGAGAGTATCTGTCAGTCAATAGAAAAGCGATTACAAGAGGTCTTTTGATTGGAATTTTTTGGGGATTTATACCTATGCCCTTTCAAATGCTAGCAGTGCTTGCCATGACGCCAATAGCAAGATTTAATGTACCGATTGCTATAAGTATGGTGTGGCTCAGCAATCCGATAACTATGCCTTTTATGTACTATATGGAATATCTCACAGGAGCATTTATACTTCGCAAGCCTCATCTTAGCGTAGAGCTAAATATGCACTGGTTTCAAAGCAATCTTGAAAATATATTTGTTCCTCTTTATACAGGAACTCTTTTTTATGCAATCATAGTTTCAATCGCTGTATTTTATAGCGTAAATTGGTTGTGGATTCGCTCAGTTAAGACAGAAAAAAGACACGCAAAAAGAAAAAGAAATGCAAAAAAGTAGGTCAGCTGTTAATTTAACCTATTATTCACAAATCTTATAACTAAAAACAGACAGACAGAAACCAATATCATATCAGCTGCTACTGGGGCTGAGTATTTCAAACCATAACTATTAAATCTATCAAAAATTAATACAGGGGCGACCATAGGATGGTAGGCAATCATAACAACTGCACCAAACTCTCCTAGCCCTCTACTCCACATCATGAGAGCTCCATTGATGATATCATTTCTTGCATTTGGTAGGGCAATTGAGAAAAATATGCTAAATTTATTTGCACCCAAAGTTCTTGCCACATGTTCATATTTTATATCTACTTTTTTAAAACCCTCTTTCGCACTATTTATTAAAAATGGAGCAGATAAAAACATCATAGCACTTACGATTCCCGTTGTCGTGTCTATGAATTTTATGTAGCCATTGCTGAATGTAATCAAAAGTGCGATTCCTGCGGCTGTATGAGGAACCATAACAGGAATATCGAGTAAAGATTCTAATATAGATTTTCCCCAAAAATTGTATCTTGCTATCAGATATGCTAATGGCACACCCGTGAAACAAACAAATACAACAGCATAAAATGCACTTCTTATTGTTAAAAATATACTATCATACACTTGTTTATCTTGGATTGTTGTGAATACATTTACAAATCCAACGCTAATGAATAGTTTAGCAAGCGGAATCGTTAAAAATAGAAATAAAATAGAACCTAAAAAGGCAAATATTAGTATAAATCCCTTGTCCTTCATGCAGTAATCCCTTTTATTTCAGGGAAGTTTGTGCTTTGTATATTGTGTTTTATATAAATGTTACATCCTTTTTGTCTATGTATATATTTGCATTTTCGCCTTCATGAAGCTTTGATATGTCAAATATACTCTCATGTACTTTACAAAAAAACAGTTCCCCTCCAACTTTTACAAAGATTTTAAAGTGGTCACTAATGCCCATTATATTCTCTATTGTACAAGTAAAACTATATACACCTTCTTTATTGTCTGTATTAAATTTTATCTTGTAAGGATCAACTGTGAAGTATTTATCTTTTTGCTCAAACCCAAGAAAACTTGCTGGAAAGATATTTCTAAACCCTAAAAACTTTGCAACTTCAAGGTTTTTGGGTTCATTTAAAACTTCAAATGTGTCGCCTATTTGCATAATTTTTCCATCTAGCATAACAGCCACTTTATCTGCCAAAAAAGAAGCTTCACGAAAATTGTGTGTTACATGTATAATTGTTATATCGTATCTTTTAATTATATCTTTTAAAGATTTCATGATAGAGTTTCTAAAAGTAGGATCAACTGCACTTAATGGCTCATCTAAAAGTAATATTTTTGGTCTTGAATATATAGCTCTTGCGATTGCTACTCTTTGTTTCTCTCCTCCACTTAAGTATTTAATTTCTCGTTTTAAAATTTCTTTGATTTGTAAAAAATTGACTAAATCATCAAATAATATTTTTTTATTTTCAATTTTCTTATATCTTGAAGAGTATTTTATATTTTTTTCTACATTCATGTTTGGAAAAAGTATAAAATCTTGATATACAAAGCCAAAGTTTCTCTTTTCAGGAGGCACATCGGTTATATCTTTCCCTTTGAAGTAAATTTTTCCTTCAATTTTTTGTATGCCAGCAAGTGCTTCTAGCAACATGGTTTTTCCACTTCCTGTTTTACCTAAGATAACAAAATATGAGTTTTTTTCAACTTCAAAAGAGAGTTTGTGCAAAACAAAACTCCCTTTCTTTAAAAATAAATTTTCAATCTTTAACATTATCTTCCTAAGATACTAGCATCGCCTGTGATAATAGGAGGGTTTATAGGATCTTGTCCATTTTGTTTCATAATGGCTTGACCCTCAGGCGAAAGTACAAAGTTTACAAATTTTACCGCACCTTCTTTGTCTATTGGTGATTTTGAATTTTGAACAACTGTGATACCATAAATCATAGGTCCTCCTCTTTTCACAACCCAAGTTCCAGGCTTTTTGCCACTTATTTTAAAGCTAACAGTTTTGTAAAATGATGCATATTTGGCACTTTTTAGTGAAACTTGAGGCGGAAGAGTGATGTATTTGAGATGATGTTGTTGAGCCACTGATTTGTAAATATATAAGTAATCAAACGCTCCTACTTCCAAAAGTCCAAGTAAATCTGTCTCTTTTGGTCGTATTATTACCTTGTTTTTATTTTCTTCTCCACTGGTGTAACTATCGCCATAGCCAAATAATTTTTTAAAGAATCCTGGTATTTTATAGTATTTTTCAGCCAATTTTGTTACAAGCATTGCTCTATAACCAGCTGGATCGATATTGGGATTTGAATGTCCTACTTTTACACCTTTTCTCAGTAGTATCTTTGGCCAATTTTTTGAATTTATCTCATTTGCATATTTAGATTTGTCTGTATATACAATCGCTAACTCATTTGTTGCAAATTGTGCATCAAATTTTGCATTTTTTGGCATCAAAAGATTGCTAATAACCTTATAGTCAGCACTTGCCATAACATCTGCTGGTTTTCCAACATCAGTAATTTTTCTAGCACATGCACGACTGCCTGCAGGTTCTCTTAATACTTTATATTGTGGATATTTTGTTTCAAATGCCTTTGCCATTTGTGCAAATGGTACAGATAAACTGCCCGCATGAAAAATCACAATATTTTGTTTGGCAAGTCCGATACTTGCAACTAATGCTATGCCTAATAAAACTTTTTTCATTTAAACTCCCTTTTGTTTCTTGGTTTTAAAAACAGTTCTTTAAATCTCTCGTTTGCAAAATCTTCAACTTCTTTTTGAAGTTGTTTGTATTTCGTGATATATTCGTTGGCAATTGGTGTCAATTTAGTCCCTGCATCAATTCCACCGCCCTGTTTTGTCTCTACCAAAACATCATTGAGATTTTTTTGCAAGAGTTTTATGTGAGACCATGCTTTTTTATAATTCATATCTAAATTCTTAGCAGCTTTTAGGATTGAGCCTGTTCTTTCAATCTCTATTAAAATTTCTGTTTTGCCTTTTCCAAAAAGTAAATCTTTCTTTTCGTTTTCCATCCATGTTTTTGTTTTTAGATATAGTCTGGTTCTCCGCTTCTCTTTAAAACATCCAAGTCCACAATATATAACATCAATATTTGCGACCTCTAAGGTTTTTCGCATATTTTTAAGCCCGACTCCACCTGCTAGTCCTCTTGCAACTTCACATTTTATTTTATTTCTCTCGTCAACAAATGGTATCATCTTTTGATGAGCATCTTTTGAATATTCACCTTTTTCTAGTTTTCCAAATTGACCGAGTCCGCACTCGCTTATGCGTATATTTGATTTTTGTGCAACTTTACCTACTTCGCCAATAGGAATTTTTGCTTTTGCTGAAATTTTATAAGCAGTTGTACAAGTTAGTTTGCCACTATCTAAATTTTCACTTATGATTTCCGCCAAACTAGACATTTATCCTCCTTTGGTTTCTGTATATATTCATGCCATCTCCTCGTACAAAACCTATAAGGGTTAAACCAAATTTATCAGCTATATTTACTCCTCTACATGTAGAGGCAGTTCTTGACGCAAGTATAGGAATTTGGTGCATCACTGCTTTTGCAACCATCTCAGAACTTAGTCTTCCGCTAACCATCAAAAAAGCTTTTGTCACATCAAATCCAGCCATCAAAGCTTTGCCAACAGCTTTATCTATCGTATTGTGCTGTGCTATATCTTCACCTATGAAATAATTGTTTTCATCTATATATAATTTTGCAGTATGCACACATCCTGTTTGTTCGTACAAGGGACACTGTGTATAAAACTCTGCCATTTCTTTAAATAATAACTTTGCATCTATATTATAATCACTCTTAATCACCTTTGCTTCTATAGCTATCTTTGATATTTGTGTGCTTACAGCTCTGCCACATCCACTTACTATCACGCCTTCTGTGTCTAATTTATCTATATTTTTTTCGTTTATCTTGCCTTGTATGTATACTTTAAATACTTTTGCATCTATATCTGTAAGTTTTGTCTTTTCTATATCTTCTATTTTTTCTATTATATTTTCACTCATCAAATAGCCTACTGCCAATTCAATTTGGTCAACTGGCACTGCCATTAAGGCACCTACCTTTTTGTCGTTTGCATAAATCTCTAATTTTATTTCACGAATTAAAGTATCTTCTATTGTAAATTTTTTCCCATTTTTAATTTTTGTAACTTCTGTTTGAAAAATTGGTTCCATGCTTTTTCCTCTTTAGTTGATATGCTATTTTTGCATATTTATACATAAACTTGTATTAATTCTGAGGTAAATTAATACCTCAGAATTATCTCTAATCGTCTTCAACTTTATCTTCAGATATAAAACCTTTTGTTAAAAGTTTTTTATAGTATGAACTATTTAGATATTTTAACTCATGAACTGATTTATATCCTGTTAACATACTCTTCAAAGAGCCTTTAATAGCAAACAAAGACATATATAAATGAGTGATAAATAGAGCTAATATAGCCATTCCTACAAAGTTATGAACTACTGCCATTATCCTTAATAAGTCGATTTGGTCTAGTTTCAACTTATATAAGATAGGGATATTGAAATCTTGAAAATACATGGCGGCACCTGACACAATCATAACAAAGCCTCCAAGTATAGCCATCCAAAACCATGTCTTTTGACCAAAGTTGAATTTTCCAGCTGGAACTTTTATATGCTTTTTCTTCAGATATCCCCCTAATATAAATACCCATTTGGTGTCAATTTTAAAAGATATTATCATCTCTCTAACCCAAATATAAAATAGAGGAATAAATGCTATTATAAACACAACAGTTCCAATGCTATGGATATATCTAGATATCCGAACAAATTCGCCACCACCAAAATATTTACCAAACATCATGATAAGACCTGTTGGTATAATTAAAACAAAAGAGAGTGCAGCTATCCAGTGAATAATCCTTTGAAACAAGGGATATACCAGCACACTTGGACAGTTTTCATTGAAAACTTTTTTGCCTATTATTAGATAATGAATAGCAAATACCACGATAACACCAATCAAAATTATTGCAAATAGCAATCTAAACCAATGAACTTGGAGATTTAGAAAAAGTCCGCCCCAATTTTGATAATGCAAAATATTTTGTATCATTTGGGAGGAAACCAAAAGATCTCCCCCCTTACTTGCACTTAAGTCCATTTGCACTAATGGTACTTGACCGCCTATCTCTCTTGCATACGCACCTAGAGTCATAAGAATAAATAACACTGTTTTTTTCATGATATCTCCTTATCTCCCGTAAGCCGTACTCCAGCCATAAGGCACACTTTGCACTCCATGTCCTCTTGATGCTACTCTCTTTGTGTAAATTTCAGAGACACTTTCGCCATCTCCTACCAACAGAGCTTTTGTAGCACACATAGCAGCACAAACAGGAACTTTCCCTTCTGCTATACGATTTTGACCATAAAGTTCTCTCTCTTTATCAGAGTTTGTAGGCTCAGGTCCACCAGCACACATTGTACATTTATCCATAACACCTCTCGTACCAAATGCACCATCTGTTGGAAATTGTGGAGCTCCAAAAGGACAAGCATATAGACAATATCCACATCCTATACATCCCACTTTATCATGTAGTACAATTCCATCCTCTCTGATGTAAAAAACATCAACAGGACAAACTTGCTCACAAGGAGCATCTGTACAGTGCATACAAGCTATTGAAGTTGAAAATTCTTTTCCTTCAACACCATCATTTAGGGTTACAACTTTTCTTCTGCTGATCCCTACTGGTAGTTCGTTTGCTTCAGCACATGCGATACTACAACCATCACAATTTATACATCTTTTATCATCACAATAAAATTTCATTCTTGCATAACTCATCTCGCACCCCCTACGCTTTTTCTATGCGGCATAATCCGCCTTTGGTTTCAGGGAGTTGAGTAATAATGTCATAACCATAGTTTGTGACAGTATTTGCACTCTCACCAACTGCATAAGGCTTATGACCTTTTGGATAATGTGATGACCTATCTTCTCCTTGAAAATACCCCGCAAAGTGCATAGGCAAGAAAACTCTATCCTCGCTAACACTATATGAGAAGTGAGCTTTAACTTTTATCTTAGAGCCCTCAGGTGAATGAATCCACATCATATCCCCATTTCTTATACCATAATTTGCAGCAAGTCCAGGATTGATATCGCAGAACATTTCAGGTGATAATTTTGCAAGATATTTTGAAGATCTTGTTTCTACACCAGCTCCGTTCATATTTACTAGTCTTCCTGTGATTAGATTAATAGGGAACTCTTTACTCCAATCTTTTTCATTTTGTACACTTGCATATCTAGTATCAACTCTGTAGTGATTTGGCTTATCTTTATAAGTTGGATACTCTTTTACTAAATCTTGCCTTGGTGAGTGAAGTGGTTCTCTGTGAATTGGTATCCTATCAGGGAATGTCCAAACAACAGCTCTCGCTTTTGCATTTCCATAAGGAGCCATACCTTTTTCCATACATTTTTCAGCGATAATATTGCTCTTGTCAACTTTCCAATTTTTACCAATTCTTTTCTTTTCACTTGCACTTAGTTTAATTCCAAGAACTTTTTCGATATTTTTGGCAGTAATTTCTGGATATCCATTTGGATCTGCTGAACCTTTAGGAGCTGAACCTTTTCCAGCAAGTAAATCAACGCCATCATGAACTAAACCAAATCTATTTCTAAATCCCATTCCACCTTCTTTTAATGAACGATTAATGTCATAAAGAACAGGGCTACCTGAATGAGTTTCAGTCCAGCAAGGCCATGGAAGTCCATAGTATTCGCCTTTCATCGGTCCATATCCCATCAAGCTAATATGGTCAAATTTATCCCAGTTTTCTTGATGTCTTTTAAGTCTCTTAGAAGTCCAACCTGTAAAGCCGATAGTTTTTATAATTCTCGCGAATTCATCAGTTGCATCTTCAGGCCATTTGAAAGATTTTTTATTCTCTTTCATCAACATACCTTTAGTAAATTGCTCATAAAAACCCAGTCTTTTAGCAAGTTCAAACATAATCTCATGATCTGGTTTGCTTTCATATAGAGGCTCTATAATCTGACTTCTCCATTGAGCTGAACGGTTAGTTGCAGTTACACATCCACTTGTTTCAAACTGGCTAGCAGCAGGAAGCAAGAAAACATCATCTTTTTTATCAGTTAAAACTACAGCTTCATTCACAAATGGATCAGCTATAACAATCAACTCTAAATTATCAAGTGCTTCTTTGACTTTTGCTTGCTGATCAATTGAAGTGATACCATTTCCCAAGACTACAAGTGCTTTAAGATTTGTTCCACCATTGTGAATTTTATCTTCACCTGGTTTTCCAGCCAATAC
>JAADIZ010000037.1 GCA_013151055.1 Campylobacterota bacterium | reverse complement strand
TAAGGCACTTTGTGCTGTATGGGAAAATATGTTTATTTGCTCACTAAATATCGCGTGATGGTAGCTTCCCCATCTATCCCAAAATGTGACGGCTATGGAAGTACCTAAACCACCGCCCAAAATCCTCATGAAGTTTACAACACCCATAGCTGACGCTGTGTGAGCTTGATCTAATTGTGAAAGTACAATCGCAGTCAGAGGCACAAAAAACATACTCATAGCAGCTCCCATAAGAAGCCTAGGCACCGTAGCTGTAAACAAATCTATTTGGGTTGTAAAATTTGACATCCAATAATAAGTGATAGCAAAAAGGACAAAACTAAAACTTACAAGAACTCTTAGATTCAATCGGTGCATATTTGCTCCAACAATAGGAGAAAACAAAAAAGCAAAGATTCCAACACTAGCTGATGCAAATCCCGCCCAAAAAGCAGTATATCCTAGTTGAGTTTGAAGCCACAAAGGAAACACTACGCCACCACCTAAAAATATAGTATATCCCAAACTTAGCGATAAAGCACCTATGGTAAAATTTCTACTTTTAAATAGTGTCAAATCTATAACTGGATGTTTTTCATAAAGTTCCCAAACGATAAAAAACGATATCGCCACCACAAACACAACACAAAGAGTGATGATGTTTGCTGACTCAAACCAATCAAGCTCATTGCCATTATCTAACATAATTTGAAGAGCTCCTATGCCAACTATAAGCAATCCTAAACCAACATAATCAATAGGCAGTTTTGTCTTTGTTGTTTCTCTTGTTTTTAGCATTTGCCAAACTATGAAAGCACTTAGAAGTCCTATGGGAACATTGATATAAAAAATCCATGGCCAAGTAAAATTGTCTGTTATATATCCGCCTAAAAGTGGTCCTACTATGGGACCTATCGTAGCAGTCATCGACCAAAAAGCTAGCGCCAAGCCTTTTTTATGTACAGGATAATTTGACAACAACAAACTTTGAGAAAGAGGCATCATAGGTGCTGCCACTGCACCTTGCAATACTCTTGCAGCTATAAGCAACTCATAACTCGGAGCTAGTCCACACATCAAAGAAGCAATAGAAAACAAACTAGTAGATAAAACGAAAAGCTTGACTTCGCCAATTTGTTTCGCGAGCCAACCAGTAAGTGGCATAGCAATCGCATTTGACACTGCAAAAGCTGTGATAATCCAAGTGCCTTTACTTGGTGTTACTCCTAAATTTCCAGCAATTGTTGGAATAGAAACATTCGCTATCGTTGTATCTAGTACCTGCATAAAAGTAGCAAGTGCTAAAAAGATTGTTACAACCGCCAAAAGTGGAGTGGAGAAAGGCTTGGCAGATTTCATATATTTTGTTTGATAATTTGGCTTACTATATTTTTAGCTTTTAAAATTGCATCTTTATACATATATAAAGAACTCTTCTTTGGTTTGCTTTTTGCTCTAGAGTAAATATCTCCTTTTTGATTGTGTATATCAACCTTAACTTGCATTGAATTTCCTACATGTAGAGGATGTTTTAAAAGTTCTTCTTGTTTTAGCTTTATTCGCACAGGAATTCTTTGTACTATTTTAATCCAATTTCCAGTAGCATTTTGTGCAGGAAGCAAAGAAAATACTGACCCAGTTCCTGGATTTATGCCCTCAACTTTTCCGCTAAATTCTACACTCTTTCCATAAATATCAGAATATAATTTTACACTCTGCCCTATCTTGATATGTCTTAATTGAGTCTCTTTAAAATTGGCATCAACCCAAAAGCCGTTAGTCGGCACTATGGCAAACAAAGCAGAGGATAGCCTAACATACTCTCCGCTACTCAGCCTTTTTTGAGCTATAATCCCATCTTTTGGAGCTAGTATATCGCTTCTTGCCAAATTGAGATAACTCTGCTCCACTAAAACCGAAGCTTGTTTTATCTGTGGATTATCATATATCTTATTTGTTTTAAGTATGGCATTTAACTCATCTATTTTCTTTTTTGCTATATCTTGGTTTTGAAGTGCTTTGTCGTAAGCGTACTTATAATCTTGATAAACTTCTTGCGAAACTGCCTTGAATTTTTTTAGATATTTTTTTCTTTTTAAATCGTCTGTTGCTTTTTGCAAACCTATCTTTGTAAGTTTTAAAGATGAGTAGGCGAGCTCTCTTTCTTTATAAAGTTTGCTAACAGCTCTTACCGTACTTGCTAGAGTCGCTTTTGCTTTTTGAAAAGAGAGTTTTAAATCTCTATTGTCTAGCCTAGCTAACAATTCGCCTTTTTTTACATATTGAGTTTCGTGCACATTTATCTCTTCTACAATTCCGCTGATTTGTGGTGTAACATAAACTATATTTTGTTTTACATAAGCATTATCTGTTGACTCATAAAACCTAGAGTACAGATAATAGTACGCTCCATATCCCAAGCCTGTAAAGATAAATACTAATGCTAGAAATATCAATATGCCTTTTCTTTTTTTACTGTTTTTTATCTCTTTATCTGACAAATTATATCCTTAAATATTGTTAGCATTGCTAACTAATTAAAGCAGAATTTTAGCACTTTTTATATAAGATACTGTTTAAGTTATAAATGGAGATTTAAAGATGAAAGAAGAGTTTGGTCAATTGATGGGCGACACTGCAAGACTGTGGAAGATGATTTTAAGCCAGAGGTTAAAACCTTTGAGATTGAGTTATGCCAAATGGTCTGCCATGTTACTTTTAAGTAGGCAAAAAGATGGAATTATTCAAAATGAATTGGCGAAACTTTTATCAATTGAAAATCCTACACTTGCACGAATTCTAAATTCTTTGGAAAAAGATGGATGGATAAAAAGAGTCCAACACTCTACTGATAAAAGAGTAAAAATCGTCTATTTTACTGATATTGGAGAGAAAAAATTTGAAGATTCAAAATATATTATAAATGATTTGAGACAAGAGATACTATCAGGAGTGAATGATAAAATGCTTAAACAAAATATAAAAACTTTAAAAACCATTTTTAAAAACTTAACAAGTGTGAACAGTTGATTATATGAAAAAAAGAGAACTATCTGTACTTGTTTATATTATTATTGTCTCTTTGTCAATTATGTATGCTACTCAACCTATACAGCCCTTACTTGCTGTGCAATTTAATATAGATATCATAAAAGCTTCTAGTTTTACAGCGATTATTTTGCTTTGTTTAGCAATAGCTCCTATAATTTATGGCTATATTTTAGAAGGATTTCCTGCAAAAAAAATGCTTCTTGTTGCTACTAGCATTTTATTGGTAACAAATATCCTGTTAGGTTTTAGCAATAGTTATGAAATGTTTTTTAGTATTAGAATAGTTGAAGGATTATTGATACCTGCTATTTTAACATCTGTTATGAGTATATTGGCAAATTTAGACAAACATAATATAAAATTTAATATGGCTATATATGTTGCTTCGACAGTTTTGGGAGGTCTTATAGGCAGGATTATTGCTGGTGCGATTGCTACATACATAGGATGGAGGTATGTGTTTTTTTCACTCTCTTTTGGATTATTAATCGCTCTTTATCTTATAAATAAAATTAATTACAAAGGTGATACCAAACTTATAAAAGCTAAATTAAACGATGTTGTCCAGATATTAAAAGATAAAAGATTTATCACTATTTACCTTACTATGTTTACAACTTTTTTTGTATTTGCAGGAGTGTTAAATATCCTCCCTTTTAGGATAAAAGAGATAAGTCCACATAGTTCAGAATTTCGCATAGGTCTTATGTATTTGGGTTATAGCATGGGTATTGTCGTCTCATTGCTATCACACAAAATAGTTAAATTATTTAAAACTGAAATCAATACAATTATTGTATCTACGATTTTTTATGCACTAATCACACTCTTTTTTGCAAGCAACGATATCGCTTTTATATTTATTTTACTTTTTATCTTTTGTATCGGAATGTTTACAACACATACTATATCTTCAGGGCTTGCCAACAGCATGAAAGTAGATAAAAAATCACTCACTTCTGGTATGTATTTAACTTTTTACTATATAGGTGGAGCATCTGGCTCCATAATTCCAGCTATAATATATAAATATTTTGGATGGAATACGGTAATCATATTTTTTGCATTTATGCTACTTTTGTTAGCTGTGTTTTTATTTTTAAATAAAAAATATTTTACATCAAATAGTTAATATACTCGGTTATTTATTTAAGAGATGCTTTAATGATGAATCTATATCAGGATATTGAAATTCAAAACCACTTTTTTGTAAAGCTTTAGGATATATCTCTTTTGAGCCTGTCAAAACTATCATGCCTTCGCCAAAAAGCATCTTTGCTATTATAATTGGTATAGGGAAAAAAGTAGGTCTTGAAAGAATTTTACCTATGGCTTTTGTATATGCAAAATTTGTTAATGGAGTAGGAGAAACTGCATTAAAAATACCAGTTAATCTATTTTTAATGACATGATTGCAAATCCTCATGACATCGTCTATATCTATCCAGCTTGTCATCATGTCCCCATTTCCTATCGTTCCTCCTAAACCTAATTTGAAAGTTGGTAACACTGTCCCAAGTGCTCCACCATCAGCTCCCAAGACTAGTCCAAATCTAAGTATAGTTGTTAATTTTTCACATTTATTTGCTGCATCTTCCCACTCTTTTACCATATACGCAAGAAAATCTTCCGCAGTTTCTTCACAAGTTTCATCACAAGCTTTTCCATTAGGATATACTCCAATGGCTGAAGCTGATATAAGCTGTTTGACATCACTTTTATTTATAGCATTTACAAGTTTTTCTGTTGTATTTATTCTACTTTCTAGCAAAGTTTTTTTATACTCTTCACTCCATTTTTGCACTACTGATGCACCTGCAAGATTTATTACAACCTCAACATTTTTTAATTTCGTCAATATTTCATCTTCATTGTCATCTCTATTTATGACTACATGGTCTTCAAATGTCTTTTGTATGTGTGAACCGATAAATCCACTAGCTCCAGTTATCGCTATCTTCATAGTATCCCTTAAATATGATTAACTCTCCCTATAGCCTTCTTCTCTAAAGCTACAAAAAGCAGGGCTTTTCGAGAAAAAAGTGCACAAGGTCAATGATATAATTTTTCATAAGGTTATCTAAGTTGCTCTTAAGAGAGTTTTAAAACGAAGAGTTAATAAAAATAAAAGAGTTATAATTTTATTTTTTACTGTAAAATTACGCGAAAATTTAAGGAGCACACAATGTTTCAATGGCTACTAGTTGCAGTTTTAGTATATGTTATTTATTATTTAGTCAATAAATATGAAAAGAGATTAAATAGTTTAACCGAAATGATAGAATTAAACAAATCTGAAATAACTACAAATCAAGATTTGATTCACGAAAACAAATCTAAGATTAACACTCATCATGAAAAAATTACAAAAAATAGAGAACATATAGACATCAATCAAGAAATTCTAGCCAAATTAAAAGATTAAACTGTCATGTCGATGAAAATTCATTGACATGACACTGATTTTTGCTACTTTTAGTAACTACTACCAAATTTATCAAATTTAATACTTATAACCATAAAAACGACCTCACATGCACTTTTCTTATTATTCTCTCAACAAAATAGATAAAGTATTTTACATTTTTCATTGCATATTGTTTAAAAATATATTATGATATTGCTATCAAATTTAAAGTAATACTTTTAGTAATACTTAAAAGGAAGTAGTTTGGCTAAGATGAAATACTCCAACGAGATTATAAAAAATGTTATCAAAAAAAATCAAACTAGAAGAGAAGTTTCACAATTAAGCATCAAAATAGATAAAAAATTAGATATTTCTCTACACGACCTTAGTTCAAAATTAAATATATCCAAAAATAAACTCATAGAAGATATCTTATATGAAAGTGGAATTATTGAAGAAGTACAGGAAAGACTTTTATGAGTAAATTTCCAACTCAGAAAACCATAATAGATGCGACAATAAGAGGAATATCAAAAGCAAAGGATAATTTTATAGATTGGACAAACGGCAGACTTTATCTCTCACATGCACCTGCTAAGATGCTCAGTATTCATGTTGCTCAAGAGATAGCGAAGATTAAAAATGCACCAGAAATTTTTATAGATGCTTGTGTTTCAGATATCCTTAGATGTTCATTGGAAAATAGAGACGGATTTTTGGATTATATGGATAAAAATTCTATAAGCGAAGGTGTTTTTAGTATAACTTTAGATGAAAAATTTAAACATACAAACAATAATGACTCAATTTCTAGAGTGATTATTACTGTAAAAAATGGAATTAGGGATACTAAGGGAACTTATCTAAATGAAATAAAAAGAATATGTCTAATGCTAAATTCTTCTAAAGAAGAGAATTCAACACTTGATTATGGAATTCTTGCATTTTATTCTGATTTACCAAATAGTGCTAGAAAAAAACTTAGCACAAGAATTCCTCTTATAGTGCAAAATTTTGATGAAATAGTAAGAAAATTTCCAAACCTCAAATCAAATTTTCAAGACAATACAATACAAGAAATAAAAGATATAGGAGAATGGGTTATTGGTGCTTATACAATACAAAAGTTTTAGAAAAAACAAAAAAATTATTTTTTTTAAAACTTTTCAAAAGTAAAAAATCAAAGGAGATTAAATGAAAAGAACATTATTGAGATTTGCTACATCAGTAGTAGCTTGTAGCGCGTTAGTCGCATCCCTAAATGCAGCGGATGTTATAAAAATTGGTGTCCAAGCACCAATCACTGGAAAATACGCAAACGAGGGACAAAGTATAGACAATGGCGTAAAACTAATAGTTGCACAATACAATGCAAAAGGTGGAGTTCTTGGCAAGAAGTTAGAAGTTGTAAGTTGTGATGACGAAGGAGCAGCTCAAAAAGCTGCTATTTGTGCAAGAAAACTAGTCAACGCTGGTGTTTTAGCAGTTATCGGCTCATACACTTCAGGAGCAACAGAAGCCGCTCAGCCTACATACTATAGAAATGGAGTTCTTCAAACAAGTGACGGTACGAGTGATTCATTGACAAAGCACAAATACTGGACTTTTTTTAGAAATTCTTTTCCAAATAGTGCAGAAGCAAAATTTACTGCTAAGTATTTTATAAATGTTAAACATTATAAAAGAATAGCGATACTTTCAGACTACTCTAGCTATGCAACAGGATTGGCAGACGCTACACAAAAAGCGATTAAGGCTCTGAACGGAAATATCATCTATAGAGGCAAAATCAAATCAGGAACACAAAACTTCACAGCAGTTTTAACAAAGATAAAATCAATGAATCCAGATGTTATCTACTTTAGTGGATATTATAATGACGGTGGACTCTTAAGAGCTCAGCAAGCCCAATTAGGAATCAAAGCAGATTTTGTCGGTGGTGACTCAAATGATAACCCAGACTTTATGAAACTAGCAGGCGATAGTGCAAAAGGAACTTACCTTATCAATGTACCAACTCCAGATATCCTTCCATACGATTTGGCTAAAAAATTCTTAAAAGATTACAAAGCAAAATATGGAATTATGCCAGCTTCAATATGGACTCTCTTAAATATAGATGGATTAAGAGCTGTTTTATACGGAGTTGAGCAAACAAAAAGTACAGATACTAAAAAAATATCAAACTTCCTTCACACTTTAAAAGGTTTTCCAGGAATTACAGGACCTGTTAATTTTAGAAGTGACGGAGAGAGAATTGGTGGCGGATACATGGCTTACAAAATAAAAGCAGACAATAGTTACAAGATAGTATATAAATAAAAAAGGGAAACCATGGATATATTTCTACAGCAACTCATAAACGGTTTGACAGTAGGAAGTTTATATGCATTGGTGGCACTTGGTTACACGATGGTTTACGGGGTCATGAAGTTGATAAACTTTGCCCACGGAGACCTCGTGGCCTTATCCGCCTTTGCAGGACTTACGATTTATGTGGAAATTTTTGGTGAAGGGACAAACTCATTATTTATAGTTTTGAGTGTTTTTGTCATCACTGCATTAATCATAGCCTTAGTTGGTGTTCTTCTTGAGCGCCTTGCTTACAGACCTTTAAGAACAGCACCACGACTTAGTGCAGTAGTATCTGCATTGGGAGCTAGTCTTGTTATTCAAAACTCTATTATGTTGATTTGGGGACCAAACATGAAGATTTTTCCTTCAAATCTATTTCCTTCGACTATTTGGACTGTACACGGAGTAGTTTTTACCTTCACACAAGTTATGATTATGGGTGTATCTGCACTTCTTATGGTAGGATTGTATATATTTATAAACAAAACTAAAATGGGAACAGCCATAAGAGCAACTGCGATAGACCAAGATGCAGCAAAACTTATGGGCATAAATGTTAATAGAGTTATCATGATTATATTTATAATCGGCTCATCTCTTGGAGCAGTAGCAGGACTTTTTATCGGGA
This sequence comes from Campylobacterota bacterium, assembly GCA_013151055.1. GTDB lineage: Bacteria > Campylobacterota > Campylobacteria > Campylobacterales > Sulfurospirillaceae > JAADIZ01. The sequence goes on along the minus strand of JAADIZ010000037.1, from coordinate 2,487 downwards.
TAAATTATAGAGGAATTACATTTGACATGGGTTGGATGTACGGTTTAAATGCTTTTGTTGCAGCCATTATGGGCGGAATTGGCAATATCCCTGGAGCTATGCTTGGCGGGATTTTGCTAGGACTTTTTAATGCCATGATAAGTGGCTACATCTCTAGCGAGTGGGCCGAAACTTTTACATTTGTATTGTTAGTTGTCATACTTATATTTAGACCAACAGGAATACTTGGCGAAACTATAGCGGAGAAAGTATAATGAGACAATCATATAAAATAGCTATTATATTTCTAATAATCATGGGATTTTTTCCACTTGTTTCAAACTCGGCTTGGTTGGCAGTCGGCACAACATTTTTGATATATTCTGTTGTTGCTTTTTCACAAGATATCATACTAGGGCGAGCGGGAGCTTTTCAGATGGGTCATGCAGTATTTTTTGGACTAGGAGCCTATACTACTGCTATATTAAATGTGCGTTTTGGAATTCCGATTATATACACTTTTATACCCGCAATCATCATACCTTTGATTATGGCCATAGTTTTAGCAGGTCCTATCATACATCTAAAAGGCGATTATCTTTTAGTAGCAACAATTGGATTTAATATCATATTTATTCAAGTTGTACAAAATGATATATTTGGTCTAACTGGTGGTCCAAACGGAATTTTTGGTATAGATGTTGTAAAAATTTTTGGCATAGAATTTATGTCTCAAACAGCAGTTTACTACATGTCTTTTATCCTGCTCGCCTTAACGCTTTTGATTATGAGAAATCTTGATGCAAGTAAATATGGTAGAGCCATGTTTTACATCAACAAAGACGATATAGCTGCTCAAAGTATGGGTATAAATATTAGATACTATAAACTATACGCCTTTGCCCTTGGCTCAGCCATAGCAGGGGCAGCGGGAAGTATGTTTGCTGTCCAATACTCAGCAGTTTCGCCTGAAGCATTTAATGTTGTCCAATCCATCATGTTTTTTACCATAGTTTTGGTTGGTGGTTCAGCTTCACTACCAGGAGTTCTAATAGGAACTTTTGTTATGTTTGTCTTGCCAGAAATATTCAGAGAGTTTGCAACTGCTAGATATTTAGTATTTGGGTTAGCCATGATTTTAACAATGATTTTAAGACCAAGAGGCATTTGGCCAGTTAAATTTGGAAACATTCCAAAATTTCTGAAAAAGGATGCAAAATGAGTGACTATTTACTAGAAATCAAAAATGTATCAAAACTTTTTCATGGTCTTGTTGCAATTGATGATTTGAATATGAAAGTAAAAAAAGGTCAAATATACGGCATTATAGGACCAAATGGGGCTGGCAAAACTACTCTTTTTAACTGCATAACAGGATTATACACACCTGAAAAAGGCGATATAATCTGGAAAGACAAAAAGATAAATGGCATAGCTCCTTACAAGATAGCAGAACTTGGAATTCTTAGAACATTTCAAACTATTAGGCTTTTTTCAGAAATGAGCGTGGCAGAAAATATCATGTCTGGGCGTCACATAAAATCAAATCAAAAATGGTACAACGGAATTATCCACACACCATCTATGAAAAAAGATGAAAAATACAATTGGGAAAAAGTCGGTGAATTGATGGATTTCTTTGAACTTCGAGAACATGCCACAACGCCTGCTGGTGACCTCTCATATGGGCTTCAAAGAAGAATAGAGATGGCAAGAGCAATAGCCGCAGAGCCTGAACTTTTAATTCTTGATGAACCAGCCGCTGGGTTAAATGAAAATGAAACGATAAAACTTGCCCAAACCATAAGAAAAGTGAGAGACAGAGGTGTAACAATTTTGATGATTGAACACGATATGGATATGGTCATGAGCTTATGCGAATACATAACAGTTATAAACTTTGGTGCAAAGATAAGCGAAGGTGAACCTTCATTTGTGCAAGATGATCCTGTTGTTATAGAAGCATATATCGGAAGCGATGAGGATGAGTAATGAGTGAAAATATGAATTTATTAGAAGTCAAAGACCTTCGGGTAAGCTATGGTGCCATTAAAGCGATTAAAGGGATTGATATACATGTAAAAAGAGGCGAAGTTGTGGCAATCTTAGGTGCAAATGGTGCTGGAAAAACTACAACACTAAGAACTATAAGTGGGCTACTAAGATCAAACTCTGGCAAAATAATTTTTGACAATCATGATATAACAAAAACACCGGCTCACGATATCGTAAGCTTAGGTATGAGCCATTCACCTGAAGGACGAAGAGTTTTTGGAACACTAAGTACAGAAGAAAATCTTTTGATGGGAGCTTACATACTCAAAAAAATTGACCCCAAAACACTAGATTGGATTTATGAAATCTTACCTCGCCTTAAAGAAAGAAGAAAGCAATTAGCAGGAACACTGAGTGGTGGCGAACAACAAATGCTTGCCATCGGGCGCTCCATCATGAGCAACCCAAAACTTCTTATACTAGATGAGCCTAGTCTTGGATTAGCTCCTGTTT